>NZ_JBHLWA010000027.1:0-54457 GCF_042433085.1 Gallibacterium melopsittaci | reverse complement strand
AATAGTATTTAGCTTGTTGATAGTCTTGTCTAACACCGTTTCCTAAATCATATAGAAGTCCTAAGCGCCATTGAATCCCACTATCTGTTGAATCATGTACTTTCAGACAAGGTGTTATTGCCTGTTGGAAATTTTGTTTATCAAAAAAATTAATACAATTTTTGGCATTTATATGTTGTTGGGCATAAGGTGCTGCAAATTTAATGATGATAATAAGAATTATATTAAAAATAATAAAAGAATGAGTGAATACTCTACCATATTTTGGCTCAGGCGTTTTTTCAACATAAATATTCAACCATTTATCGTAAAATAAATGAGGAGCATATTCTTTTTTAATAATAAAACTAAATATATATAATAAGGTAGGTGCGCCTGTGATAAGGAGAATACCGAGTAGGACAGTAATTATATCCGTTTTCTTAGTAATAAAATCAAATATAATAAAGAATGTGGCTATAAATAAAAAAAGTAGATAAACACAATATAAAATAATATTTTTAAGAATTAGCCTTAATATATATTTTAAAAGTGAGATTGGTGTTCTATCCTGATTATTTAATGCTAGTCCTAGAATATAGCCAAAAAAACCTTTTCTTTTAAAATAAAAGAACAGAAATCTAGTACCAATAAAGGCAATGAAAAAATAGATAGCAGAGACTACGAATAGGATTTCATTTATTTCTTCATTGTTATTGATTACATCAGAGTATTGGAATACCCAAGAGAGGATTATGATAATTAGTAGCCAATAATTGAAATAAATCTCGGCAGATAAGGCTAATAAACGATCTCGTAATGTTACATTATTGATTGCAGAAGTAGGGTCAGATTTGTGTTTTTTAGTATTAGGGGGGGGGTAAAAGAATCAGTCGTAGCTATGCTATTTTGCATTTTACCGCAATGACTACAATAGTTTTGCTCTTCTGTTAATGAATGCCCGCAATTTTTACAATACATTTGTTCCTCCAGATAAAAAAGAAAAAATTTATTTTAACTTAATTTTAGTAAAAAACTGCCGATAAATCTCAGCTTTTTTACTCAGTGCTAATGGATAGGCACGAGAGGAAGAAGGTAAGCGATATAAACGATAGGATTGACCGTTTAGCTCAAATTCACAACTCTCTCCTGTGGCAGGTGTTTTTATTGTTGTAGGTAATAATGAAAGTAAGGTTTCCGTTGCTTTCTCACCAGCCGTCATAATGGTATGGCATTGTGGAATTTTGCCTAACAAACTCACAATATCCACGGGTTCAATAATTTGTAAGAATTTATCAGACGCATTGCCTTGTTGACGGAAGATTTTATAGCCACTATCAAAAACGGCGATACCTTTTTGTTGTAAGAATTGCTCGATTTTTGCTTGATTAAATGCTGTTTTATCGGCGTTTAAAAAATAATCTTTATCTTCAAAAAAGACTAAACCATAAATCCGCCACATATCATTTTGAAAATTTGGATAATAAAAGTCCATTTTCCAACGATGTTTTGGTGGTGGAAAGCTACCTAACATAAGTAATGTGGCATTGGTAGGTAAAAAGGGTTTAAGTGGGTGAGTTTCAATATTATTTTCAGTCATAAAGCAATAAATAAAAAAGCTCGCCCAAGAAGAGCGAGCTAGAGTGATTCAAGTTATTACGCAACTAATTGTTTTAAGATGCGGCGGATTGGTTCTGCAGCACCCCAAAGTAGTTGGTCACCAACGGTGAATGCCGCTAAATATTCAGGTCCCATATTCAGTTTACGTAAACGACCAACTGGAACACTTAATGTGCCTGTTACTTTCGCAGGTGTTAATTCGCGTAAAGTCGTTTCTTTGTCATTTGGAATCACTTTCACCCATTCATTATGTGAAGCAAGAATTTGTTCGATTTCAGCTAATGGTAAGTCTTTCTTCATTTTAATGGTGAAAGCTTGGCTGTGGCAGCGTAATGCGCCAATGCGTACACATAAACCATCAATCGGCACAGGATTATCGGATAAACCAAGAATTTTGTTGGTTTCTGCATATCCTTTCCACTCTTCTTTGGTTTGACCACTTTCGAGGAGTTTATCAATCCAAGGAATTAAGCTACCGCCTAATGCAGCACCAAAGTTATCAGTTGGGAAATCATCAGCACGCATTTTTGCGGTTACGGCACGTTCAATATCTAAAATAGAAGAAGCTGGATCTTTTAATTCTGCTTCAACAACACCGTGAAGTTGTCCCATTTGTACGAGGAGTTCACGCATATTTTTTGCACCAGCACCACTTGCAGCTTGGTAAGTTGCAACCGATACCCATTCAACTAAATCACGTTCGAATAAGCCACCTAATGCCATTAACATTAAGCTTACAGTACAGTTACCACCGACATAGGTTTTAATACCTTCTTTTAATCCTTTATCAATAACATGTTGGTTTACAGGATCAAGCACGATAATCGCATCTTTTTCCATACGAAGTGCAGACGCTGCATCAACCCAGTAGCCGTCCCAACCTGTTGCACGTAATTTTGGATAAATTTCATTGGTGTAATCACCACCTTGACAAGTTACGATAATTTCTTGTTGTTTTAATGCATCAATATCATAAGCATTGAGTAAAACGCCGGCATCTTTGCCTGCGAATGTTGGGGCTGGTTGCCCAGCTTGAGATGTGGTAAAGAAAGTTGGTGTGATATTAACGAAATCTTGTTCTTGTTGCATACGATCCATTAAGACTGAACCGACCATACCACGCCAACCGATAAAACCGACTTTTTTCATTGTTATACCCTCATTAGTTAATTTTGAAATAAATGCTGTGTTTTTTTGACAAGGATTAATTAATTACTCTATAAAATAAATTAAATCAATAGTTGATACTAAAAAAAGATGAAAAAATCTAAATTTTGTTGAAATGGTATCAGGATAGAAGAGAAATCGTGATAACAACGGTGCGTTTTAGATTTATTTGTTATGATATAACGCTAAATGATGTGAATAATTCACGTGGAGAAAAAAGATGGGAAAACGCATTATTGTCGGTATTTCAGGTGCGTCTGGCGTAGTGTATGCAATTGACTTGTTAAAAACGCTACGCAGATTAAGTAGTGATATTGAAATTCATGGTGTTGTTAGTCAATGGGCAAGAGAAAACTTACGTATTGAAACAACAATGAAGTTATCTGAGTTATATGATTTGATGGATTATCATTATAACAATCATGATATGGCAGCGACTATTGCATCGGGTTCTTATTTGATTGATGCTATGGTAATTGTGCCAGCAAGTATGAAAACAGTGGCTGGAATTGCGTGTGGTTTTCATGATAGTTTAATTGGGCGAGCTGCGGATGTAACCTTAAAGGAACAACGAAAATTAATTATTGTACCGAGGGAAACACCATTAAGTGTGATTCATTTAGAAAATTTAACTAAATTGGCTAAATTAGGGGCACATATTATCCCGCCTATTCCTGCGTTTTATCATCCACCACAATCAATAGATGAACTGATCCGTCAACAAACAACCAAAATGTTAGATTCATTAGGAATAGCATATCCAGAAGCAGAACGTTGGCAGGGTGTTCCTCGCTCTAACAAAGATTCAAAATAGAAAGTAATGACTTTTGAGAAAAAGATCTCATTTTTGAGAGGTAACGCACTAAATTAAGGAATAGATTGCGCTAATATAACTCGTATGGAGTATTTTTTGGCAAGATTATTATTAGTGAGATTTTGTTTTCATTAAGTGTTAGGTAAGAATTTTCTCTGAAAATATCTATTCTACATTCAATAAAATAGAAAAATATGCAAAAATAAGCAGCGTTTATTTTATCAGTAGAGTACAAGTTTCTCCTCTCCTTTCTCTTCAAGAAGTTGTGAAATTTTGTAGTACATATAAAAGAAAAATTTTCTTTTAAAATTAATAGGATTTTTATGAAAACAACGGCAGAAATTAGACAAGCTTACCTAGATTTCTTTCATAGTAAAGGACATCAGATTGTAGCAAGCAGCTCCTTAGTGCCAGAAAACGATCCAACATTGTTGTTTACCAATGCAGGGATGAACCAATTTAAAGATGTTTTCTTAGGCGTAGATAAACGTGCTTATCATCGTGCGACAACTGCACAACGCTGTGTGCGGGCAGGCGGTAAGCATAACGATCTTGAAAATGTTGGTTATACCGCACGTCACCATACTTTCTTTGAAATGCTAGGAAATTTTAGTTTTGGTGATTACTTTAAAAAAGATGCTATTCATTATGCATGGGAATTTTTAACTTCATCACAATGGTTAGGGTTACCAAAAGAAAAATTATGGGTAACTGTCTATGAAACTGATGATGAAGCATATGACATTTGGCATAAAGAAGTTGGTGTTCCAGCAGAACGCATTATTCGTATTGGTGATAATAAAGGAGCACCTTATGCGTCAGATAATTTCTGGCAAATGGGGGATACTGGTCCGTGTGGCCCATGTACTGAAATTTTCTACGATCACGGCGATCATATTTGGGGCGGTCCTCCAGGATCACCAGAAGAAGATGGTGACCGTTATATCGAGATCTGGAACGTGGTCTTTATGCAATATAACCGCCTAGCAGATGGCACAATGGAAAAATTACCAAAACCATCTGTTGATACTGGGATGGGATTAGAAAGAATTAGTGCAGTTTTACAACACGTTAATTCAAATTATGACATTGATATTTTCAAAGTATTGATTGCTAAAACGGCAGAAATTACTGGTGAAAAAGATTTAACCAACAAATCATTACGTGTTATTTCTGACCATATTCGTTCTTGTGCCTATTTAATTGCGGATGGTGTTTATCCATCTAACGAAGGTCGTGGTTATGTCTTGCGTCGTATTATTCGTCGTGCAGTACGTCATGGACATTTACTTGGTGCGAAAGAAACTTTCTTCTATAAATTAGTGCCAACTTTAATTGAAGTGATGGCACAAGCTGGTGAAATTATCAAAGCAAAACAAGCACACGTTGAAAAATTATTACGCTTAGAAGAAGAACAATTTGCGAGAACATTAGAACGTGGTTTAGCGTTATTAGATTCAGAATTAGCTGTTTTACAAGGTAATGTTCTTTCTGGTGAAGTAGCATTTAAACTTTATGATACCTATGGTTTCCCACTTGATTTAACCGCAGATGTGTGTCGTGAACGCAATATTACGATTGATGAAGATGGTTTTAATCGTGAAATGGATGCACAACGTGAACGAGCTCAAGCCGCAAGCCAATTTGGTATGGATTATAACAATCTGATCCGTGTTGAAGGTGTAACTACCTTTGAGGGATATAGTGAAGTTGAAAGTTTAGCGAAAGTATCGGCAATTTTTATCGATGGTAAACAAGTTGATGAAGTGAATGCTGGACAAAGTGCAGTCATTATCCTTGAAAATACACCATTCTATGCTGAATCAGGCGGTCAAGTTGGGGATAGCGGCGTATTAGAAAATGCGGGTGTGTTATTCCAAGTGAAAGATACGCAAAAATATGGACAAGTATTTGGACATATTGGTGAGCTTGAGAAAGGACAAATTAAAGTTGGGCAAACCTTGAATGCAGTCGTAGATGCTAAACGTCGTCAAGCTACTTCATTGAATCACTCTGCAACACACTTATTACATGCAGCATTACGTCAAGTATTAGGTACACACGTTGCACAAAAAGGTTCTTTAGTTTCTGATAAAGTATTGCGTTTCGACTTTTCTCAACCAGAAGCTATTACAAAAGCACAAATTGCCGAAATTGAGCGTTTAGTGAATGAACAAATTCGTGCAAATCATCCAGTTACTGTTGAAGTGATGGATATTGAATCTGCTAAAGCAAAAGGGGCAATGGCGCTCTTTGGTGAGAAATATGGTGATGAAGTTCGTGTCATTACGATGGGTGATTTCTCTGTTGAGCTTTGTGGTGGTATCCATGTAAAACGTACTGGAGATATTGGTTTCTTCAAAATTGTTTCAGAAAGTGCGATTGCAGCAGGAACTCGCCGTATTGAAGCAGTAACAGGTGAGGAAGCATTTAATGCTGTATTGGCACAACAAGCACTATTAACACAAAGTGCTGAACTCTTGAAGTCAGATGTTTTATCGGTTGTGGAAAAAATCCAACAATTACAAGATAGAGCGAAAAAATTAGAGAAAGAGTTGCAACAGTTGAAAGAAAAATCGGCTGTTCAAGCAGTTTCTGATCTAGCGCAACAAGCTCAAGAGTTAAATGGTGTTAAAGTAGTAGTAGAAGCAGTAGATGGTGTTGAACCAAAATCATTACGTTTGATGGTAGATGATCTGAAAAATAGACTTGGTTCCGCTGTTATTGTTTTTGGTGCAGCACAAGGTGAAAAGGTCAATCTTATCGTTGGTGTTACCCAAGATGTGACTAATAAAGTAAAAGCTGGAGAATTAGTGAATTTATTAGCACAATTTGTCGGTGGCAAAGGCGGTGGCCGTCCAGATATGGCAATGGCTGGTGGTAATGAGCCTGAAAAATTAAACGAAGCATTAGCCTTTGCGCAAAGTTGGTTAGCGGATAAGCTATAACAAATTTCACCTCCTAATAAATGGAGGTGAATTTCCTCGTTAACAATGAACCTATCTGAAAGTAGAGATTGATAAATTTCGATAATATAAATACAGGATAAGGAGTGAATTATGTTAATTCTGACTCGAAAAATGGATGAGAAATTGTTAATCGGTGATGATATTACGATCAGTGTGTTAGAAATACGAGGAAACCAAGTCAAAATTGGCGTAGATGCACCAAAGGATATTGCAATTTATCGCGAAGAAATTTACCACAAGGTAAAAGAAGCTCAATTAAAAGAGCAAGATAAAGAATAATTTTGACAACATAAAAATGAGGTAAAACATGGAGAAAATAACCTGCTTTAAAGCCTACGATATTCGTGGACGATTAGGCGATGAGCTAAATGCAGATATTGCTTATCGAATTGGGCGAGCCTTTGGACAATATTTAAAACCAAAGAGCATTGTTGTAGGTGGAGATGTGCGCCTGACAAGTAAAGAGTTAAAAAGTGCTGTCGCAAATGGTTTATTAGACTCAGGAGTAGATGTTATTGATCTTGGGCAAACTGGAACAGAAGAAATCTATTTTGCAACCTCATTTTTAAAGACTGATGGTGGAATCGAAGTAACAGCAAGTCATAACCCAATGGATTACAATGGATTGAAATTAGTGCGTGAAGGTTCTCGTCCAATTAGTGGTGATACTGGCTTAAAAGATATTCAACGTTTAGCAGAAGAGAATAATTTCCCTGAAGTAACCAAACGAGGAGAATATAAGCAACTTTCAGTTGTAGATGATTATGTTGCGCATTTACTTTCATATATTGATTTAAGTAAGTTAAAACCGCTTAAATTAGTTATTAACTCAGGAAATGGTGCAGCAGGTCCAATCATTGATAAAATTGAAGCTGTCTTTAAGCAAAAACAAGTGCCAGTTGAATTTGTGAAAGTGCATAATGAACCAGATGGTACTTTCCCGCATGGTATTCCTAATCCATTACTACATGAAAACCGTCAAGATACAATTGATGCTGTATTGAAACATAAAGCAGATATGGGTATTGCTTTTGACGGAGATTTCGACCGTTGTTTCTTGTTCGATGAAAAAGGCGAATTCATTGAAGGTTATTATATTGTAGGATTGTTATCGCAAGCATTCTTACAAAAGATGCCTGGTGCAAAAATCATTTATGATCCACGCTTAATTTGGAATACCGAAAAAATTGTGGCTGAAAACGGTGGTGAGGCAGTAATGTCAAAATCTGGCCACTCTTTCATTAAAGAAAAAATGCGTAGTGTAGATGCGGTTTATGGTGGTGAAATGAGTGCACACCATTATTTCCGTGATTTCTTCTATTGTGATAGTGGTATGATTCCGTGGTTATTAGTAACTGAATTACTTTGTACTACAGGTAAAACATTAGGTGAATTAGTTGGTAATAGTGTAGAGACATTCCCATCACCAGGTGAAATTAACAGTAAATTAACTGATGCAAAAGCAGCAATTGAACGTGTGAAGAATGCCTATGCACCAAATGCTGTTAGTGTAAGTGATTTAGATGGTATTAGTATTGAATATCCAAATTGGCGTTTCAATTTACGTTCATCTAATACTGAACCAGTTGTTCGTTTAAATTTAGAAACTCGAAGCGATAAAGCTTTAATGGAAGAAAAAACCGCTGAAGTTTTAGCATTATTGCGTCAATAGCAATTTTCCCTGAAAGGGTATAATTTAGGTAACCGCACATTTGTGCGGTTATTTCTATCTGATTTTTAGAGAAAAAGGAAAAAGCATGAAAGCAATTATCCCTGTTGCAGGTTTAGGTACAAGAATGTTACCCGCAACTAAAGCAATTCCGAAAGAGATGTTAACTATCGCAGATAAGCCATTAATTCAATACATTGTTAATGAATGTGTGGCCGCTGGGATTAAAGAAATTATTTTAGTTACTCACTCTTCAAAGAATGCAATCGAGAACCACTTTGATACCTCATTTGAACTAGAAACAATGCTAGAAAAACGGGTAAAACGTCAACTATTAGATGAAGTTCGTTCTATTTGCCCTAAAGATGTGACTATTATGCATGTGCGTCAGGGGTATGCAAAAGGATTGGGACATGCTGTGTTATGTGGACGTGCTTTGGTTGGTAATGAACCATTTGCAGTAGTATTACCTGATGTCATTTTGGCTGAATTCAGTGCTGATCAGAAGAAAGATAATTTAGCAGCAATGATCAAACGTTTTAATGAAACAAAAGCAAGTCAAATTATGGTTGCTCCAGTTGCACAAGAAGATGTGTCTAGTTACGGTATTGTGGATTGTGGCAGTGTAGATTTAAATGTAAATGAAAATGCAGTCATTCATAATATCGTTGAAAAACCAAGTGTAGAAGCAGCACCATCAAATTATGCAGTAGTAGGGCGTTATGTTTTTTCTGCAGCGATTTGGGATCTTCTTGCTAGAACACCAGTTGGTGTTGGAGATGAAATTCAATTAACTGATGCAATCGATCTTTTGATTAAACAAGAAACAGTAGAAGCTTTCACGATGAAGGGAATAACCTTCGACTGTGGTGATAAGATTGGTTATATGCAAGCATTTGTAGAATATAGTTTACATCATCCAAAATTAGGTAATGAATTTAAACAATATTTATTACAACTAGCTAAGACTTTGAAATAACAATCTTTTTATTACTTTTAATTTAATATTATAGGCTAACCAAGAGGTTAGCCTATTTTTTGTCTTCTTTCTTTTTTATTGGTTTTCGCTAAAAATTTCACTAAAAACGCTTATTTTTATAATAATTTGAGCGTTTGTTGTGCTTTTTTATGTAAAAAGTGAGGATAAGAAAATAAAAAAACAAAATTATTTGTGATAACGCTCACAAATAATTAATCATCTCGATAACAATAGTACGGTTTTGTGATATTTTATATATGGAGTCTTTTGAGTCTTTATTATAAAAAATTGGAGGATCACATTATGTTTGGTTTTTTAAAACCTGCTCCTGAGAAGCCAATGCTTCCGGAAGCACAAATTGACCCAACGTATCGTCGGTTACGTTGGCAAGTATTTTTTGGTATTTTCTTTGGTTATGCAGCCTATTATTTTGTGCGTAGTAATTTCGATTTGGCGCAAAAAGGATTAATTGAAGCTGGAATGTATACTAAGACCGAGTTAGGTATTATCGGTATCGCGCCAGGATTGGCATATGGTTTATCAAAATTCTTTATGGCAGCCGTTTCAGACCGTTCCAATCCGAAAATGTTCTTACCATTTGGTTTAGCGTTATCTGGTTTATGTATGACATTGATGGGACTAATTCCATGGGCAACATCAGGCATTTTAATTATGTTTGTGATTTTGTTTATTAATGGTTGGTTCCAAGGTATGGGATGGCCTCCTTGTGGACGTACTATGGTGCATTGGTGGTCAAAGAAAGAACGTGGAACAATCGTATCTATTTGGAATACTGCCCATAATTTAGGTGGTATGATGCCAGCAGTGTTAGTAGGTATTGCAAGCTCTATTTATGCTGCAAATCACCCTGAGGTAGCGAAAGTAACATTCGGTCATGTATGGCAAGAAGCATTATATTACCCTGGTATTGCTGCAATGATTGCTGCGGTTATTATTTTCTTTGTAATGAAAGATACTCCACAATCTTGTGGATTACCGCCAATTGAAAAATATAAAAACGATTATCCAGAAGATTATGATGAAAAAACTTATGAACATAATCTTAGTACCAAAGATATTTTCATTACTTATGTGTTGAAGAATCGCTTACTTTGGTATATCGCTATTGCTAACGTTTTCGTTTATCTCATTCGTTACGGTATTTTAAAATGGTCACCAGTTTATCTTGGTGAAGTAAAACACTTTGATATTAAAGGTACAGCATCTGCTTATGCGATTTATGAATTCGCAGCAATTCCAGGTACATTACTTTGTGGTTGGGTATCTGACAAAGTATTCAAAGGTAAACGTGGTTTAACTGGTTTCGTATTTATGGTGTTAGTCACTATTGCCGTTATTGTTTTCTGGTTGAATCCAGCAACACCACAAGATGAATTAGCGCAATATGCAAACTTACCTTGGTATAAAAATCCATATCAATTAATGGACTTTATTTTGATGACAACAATTGGTTTCTTAATTTATGGTCCTGTAATGTTAATTGGTTTACATGCGCTTGAATTAGCACCGAAGAAAGCAGCTGGTACATCAGCAGGATTTACAGGTTTATTTGGTTATCTTGGTGGTACAGTAGCAGCGAGTGCGGTTGTTGGTTGGGCATCTGATACTTATGGCTGGGACGGTGGTTTCTATGTCATGATTGGTGGTTCAGTATTAGCATGTGTGTTGATGTTAATCACAATGGTAGAAGAAGGCAAACATAAAGCCAAAATTGCTCGTGAAGATCGATACGGCAATTAATAACTTCAATAAGGCGATAACTTGGTTTATCGCCTTTTTTATATCTATTATTTAGGAGATCAATTATGAAATTAAAATGTCTTATTACTGCATTAATGGGGACTGGCGTCCTGGCAGGGTGTGCAACACAATCTACAACACAGATTGTTTCATGCGAACATAAATTAGTTATTGCTCACCGTGGTGCAAGCGGTTATTTACCAGAACATACTTTAGAATCTAAAGCGTTAGCTTTTGGACAAAATGCTGATTATTTAGAGCAAGATTTGGTGATGACTAAAGATAATCACTTAGTTGTTATTCATGATCATTTTCTTGATGGTCTAACTGATGTTGCAAAGAAATTTCCAAATCGTCATCGTAAAGATGGGAAATATTATGTAATGGATTTCACTTTAGCTGAAATTAAAAGTTTAAATATGACAGAAAACTTTAAAGTGGAAAACGGTAAACAGGTACAAGTATATCCAGAGCGTTTCCCAATGTGGAAATCAAACTTTAAAATCCATACTTTTGAAGAAGAGATTGAATTTATTCAAGGTTTAGAAAAATCAACAGGTAAAAAAATTGGTATTTACCCAGAAATAAAAGCACCATGGTTGCATCATCAAGAAGGCAAAGATATTGCTTTAGCAACATTAAAAGTATTGAAAAAATATGGATATACCAGTAAAACTGACAGAGTTTATCTTCAAACATTTGATTTCAATGAGTTAAAGCGTATTAAGACTGAATTAGAACCACAATTAGGGATGGATCTTAAATTAGTTCAGCTTGTCGCATATACTGATTGGCATGAAACGGAAGAAAAAAATGCACAAGGTAAATGGGTAAACTATGATTATGATTGGATGTTTAAGCCAGGTGCTATTGCAGAAATTGCTAAATATGCGGATGGTATTGGTCCAGGTTGGTATATGCTGGTTGATGATGAGAAATCAACTTTAGGTAATATCCAATATACTCCAATGGTAAAAGAAATTGCAAAACAAAAATTAGAACTACATCCTTATACTGTTCGAAAAGATGCTCTTCCGAAATATATGAAAGATGTAAATGAAATGTATGATGCTTTATATAATAAAGCTGGAGCAACAGGATTATTTACAGATTTTCCAGATCTTGCTGTGCAATTTATGGAGAAACAGTGTAAAAAATAATAATGAATAATATATATGGACATCCAATCAAATTTATTGATTGGATGTTTTCATTTTTGGTATTCTTAAAAGAGATTATATTGAGTAAGTTATTTTAGATTTATATTATTTATCTTAATCATAAGATATCAGTAATATGTACTATTGCAGTTAACTAAGTATTCATCTAATTTCCATTTAATTAAGGATATCTTTTATGAAAGAATTATTTCGAGCAAATTTATACGTGGCAGACTGCGATAGTGTTAATTCTACTTATAATAGTGTGAATTACACAAGACGCTTTAAATCAGGCATTTTGATGGCAAAAAGTATAGGGATGAATCCTAATATGATTTTTGACAGTCAGGGATTTGAAGATGTTATTTTAGATCATAAAGTAAAGAAGTTCTTTGCGAAAAAGGTGAAAGAAAAGGAGAAAGCAGGGTTAGAATATTATATTAATGTTCACATTTATAATAATTTTATTGAAGATGGATATTTTGATTTTAATTCTGGAGAAAATCCTTTTGAACGATATTATTATGAAAAATTAAGAGAACATTATTTATTTAGTTCATATAATTTAACTAAGCAGGATATAGAAAATGATCCTGTAATGAAAGAAAAAATTCATCAGAAATTAATAGCATTAAATGAATTTGTTAAATATATTTATAATGAAACTGGATCTAATATTTTTAAAATAAGAAATGATAATGCTGTTTTAGATCTAAGAACATCATTGTTGAACAGATCAAATTATATGTTGGCAGATATGAGTAAATTTTCAGAAATGGATGAAAATCTTAAAAACATATATATTGAGTCATTGCAACAATTTAGAGAACTGATTGAAAGTAATGCTGAGATTAAAAATAGATCGCAGATCTATCATTTGCTAGAGAATATGTTAGCACAAGAATTTTCTGAATATGCAGTCATTTTGAAAGAAAAGTTAAAAACAGATATTATAGATATTTCCTATAATAGTTCTTTTATCAAAGAAGGTGAAATCTTTAGATATAAAAGTATAGATGCCTTAGATATTATATATGAAAAGTTATTTGATTCTTATGCTACGAGTGGATTATTAATAACAGCTTATAATTTATACAAAACAGTTAAAAAAATTAAATCAAAAATAGAAATTTTAGACTTGGTAAGTAACCCAACTGGTATTGTAAATTATCTTGTAGATGAACTATTAAATGAGGCAAGTGATAGGGGTATAAGTGCTGCACATAAAGCAATATCATATCTCTTACCAAAAACGAGGTTACTTGGAGTAGCTGAGTCAAAAAATTTATTAATAGGAGTAAAAGCAAGTGTTAAAGACAATAAAAATTAATACTATATTTAAGAATAAATATTTAGAGTTACAAAATAATAATGTAGTAGATGAGGTAACTAATAAATCTTTTGAACATATTCGTTTAATTGAAAAAGAAACTGATTACCCAGGAGCAGTTGCTATTTGTAAGTTTGAGGATAGATTATTATTAATTAATAATTATCGATATGGTATTAACCGAATGAGTCTGGAATTTCCTAGAGGTTATGTAGAAAAAGGGGAAACTTTAGAAGAGTGTGCGATTAGAGAATTATTTGAAGAAACAGGCGTTATTTTTAATCCTACTGTGGACTCAATTAAAAAATTAGGCGAAGTTGCTGTAAGTTCTTCTATTATGGCAACAATGACACCATTTTATTTAATTGAAATTAAACAATCTTTACCAGAAATTCATTTGCAAAAAGAAGAAAATATAGAAGATTTTAAATGGGAAAGTATTGATAATATTATTAACCTTATTAAAGAAAATAAGATTGTTGATAGTTTTACGATCTGTGGAATTGGTTTTAGTCAATTATTTAGATAATAATTATATCAATGATAAAAAATGCCTAATATGTAAAATGTTAGGCATTTTTTATTAAATTTATTTTTTGCGATCTTCATTCCATTTTTCATACCTCAATATCGTTTCTACCTTAATTGTTTCACACAATGTTTACGTCATTATATATGACATTCTATGGTTATTAATTAATTTGAGGTAATTTATGAAACTAAAATATCTTTTTATTCTACTGGGAAGTTGTTTATCAATTTTATTTTCGCCATTATCTTTGGCGACAACAGAGACAACAACTCAACCAGAAACAATGCAAGCTCAAGTTCCAGTCAATCAAAGTGATAAAATTAATCTTAATACCGCAACAGCAGAGCAGCTACAACAAGGATTAGTTGGTATTGGTGCCAAAAAAGCACAAGCGATTGTAGAATATCGTGAGCAACATGGTCCTTTTGTTTCATTAGAGCAGTTAACAGAAGTGAAAGGTATTGGTGCTGCAACGTTTGAAAAGAATAAAGATAGGATTACGATAGAATAATAGCAGCTAAAAGAGGAAATTATCACCATAAAAAAATTGCTCCTAAGTAAAGGAGAACTTAGGAGCAAAGTGATCTTTTTAATTAATGATGAGATTTAATCAGCCCATACCGTATTTTTTTAGTTTTTTGCGTAAGGTGCCACGGTTAATGCCCAACATTGTTGCAGCGCGAGTTTGGTTACCACGAGTATATTGCATAACCATATCTAACATTGGATGCTCAACTTCTGCTAAGACTAATTCATAAAGATCATTAACATCTTGTCCATTTAGTTGTGCTAAATAGTTCTTTAATGCTTGTTTTACAGAATCACGTAATGGTTTATTAGTTACTTGAGCTTGTGCATTTAACGTTGATACTGTTAATGCTTCAGCAGTGCTACGTTGTTCGAACATTTTTTTCCTTTATTTACTTTATTATGATTACGACGTAAGTCGGATTGAACACAAAAATTCTTCTAATGCAGCTAACTGATCATTAGGATCAGTTAATGTATTAAAAGTACGCTTAAAATCAGAGCCTGAACATAAATGATCGACATACCAAGCAACATGTTTACGTGCGATACGATAACCTTTTTCTGCACCATAAAACTGATGGAGCTCAGCGATATGCTGCAAAATAGTTGCTTTCTTTTCAGAAAAGGGTAAGTCAGATATTGATCTGTTCTTCTCTAATAATTCGGTAATTTCTCGAAAAATCCATGGGTTTCCTAGTGTCCCACGCCCAAGCATTACAGCATCTGCGCCTGTATATTCTAAAACCTCTCTGGCTTTGCTTGCCGAATCAATATCGCCATTGGCAATAACGGGAATTGATACAGCCTGTTTGACTGCTTTAATACTGTCGTATTCTGCCTCACCATTAAATAAACAGGCTCGTGTCCGCCCATGAATAGTAAGTGCTTGAATACCAGCATCTTCTGCAATTTTAGCGATCAAACTGCAATTTCGATGTTGTTGATCCCAACCAGTTCTTATTTTTAACGTTACAGGAACATCAACAGCGTTTACCACGGCTTTTAAAATTTTAGCGACCAGATCTGGATATTGTAATAATGCAGAACCTGCCAATTTTTTATTCACTTTCTTGGCAGGACATCCCATATTAATATCAATAATTTCTGCGCCGTAACCGACATTAACCTGTGCTGCTTGCGCCATTTCATCTGGGTCACTGCCAGCAATTTGCACGGCATTGATACCAATTTGTGGATGATGGGCTAAACGTAATTTAGATTTTTCGGTATGCCATACATCAGGATTAGTGGACATCATTTCAGAGAAAGTTAATGCCGCACCATATTCAGAACAAATCCGCCGAAAAGGAAGATCAGTGATCCCAGCCATAGGTGCTAAGATAACGGGATTTTTCAAAATAAATTGACCAATCTGCACACTTATTACCTATTACTACCTATCGTTTTTTGTTCTTTTATGGATTAATTGATGATGACAAAATCGCCAGTCTTTGGGACTGAAACGGTCGCTTATCATACGCACTTTTATAGTAATAGTGAAGCACTAAATGTGATTTTATGCAGAAAAAATGTACTTTTTTTCGGCTTAATTCGTTGAAAGTTTAAACAGTATGAAATTTTTATGATTAAAAGCGAAAATTGATCAAAGTTGATTGCGAAAAAAATAATAAAAGAGGATGATTCTGTGGCAAATATTACTGCGATAGATGTGATAGTACAGGAATTAAGGAGAATCTATGCCAAATTCACAGCCTAGTTTGCAATGGTTGTCTGATCCAGCCATTTTTGCTGTTAATCGCTTAAAAGCACATTCAGATCATTGCTATTACACCACATTGCTTGACGCACAACGTCGAGTCGATATGGAGATGCGTTATTCATTAAATGGTGATTGGTTCTTTCATTATGCGAAGAATCCGCAATTACAACCAGAACAATTCTATTTAGCTGAGTATGATAATCGTAGTTGGCAGACAATTACTGTACCAGGACATATTCAATTACAAGGTTTTGCTAAACCACACTATGTCAATACGATGTATCCATGGGACGGTAATGCAGATATTCGACCACCAGCGATTCCGCAAGAGAATGCCGTGGGTAGCTATGTGAAATATTTTTCTCTACCATCAGATTGGCAACAGCAACCAGTATTTATCTCATTTCAAGGTGTTGAAACAGCATTTTTTGTTTGGTTGAACGGGCAATTTATTGGTTATAGTGAAGACTCCTTTACCCCAGCAGAATTTAATTTAACGCCATATCTACGGTCAGGAGAGAATAAATTAGCCGTTGCAGTTTATCAACGTAGTACAGGAAGTTGGTTAGAAGATCAGGATTTTTGGCGTTTCTCTGGTATTTTTCGAGATGTTTATCTTTATACTATTCCAGAAATTCATTTATATGATTTAGATTGTAAAACTTTAGTAACTGAAGATTTAACCGAAGCAACGATTCAAATTAAAGGTGAAATTTGGTCGGATACAGCAGTCCAAAAAAACATTAAAGCTACGCTATATGATCAAAATGGGCTTTTAGTTGCAGAAGTAGAAACATCAACAATCGCACCTTATTGTGAATTATCCTTAACCGTAGCACAGCCACAACTTTGGAGTGCGGAATCACCGTATCTCTATCAATTATATGTAACCATCTTGGATCAGCAACAACAAGTGATTGAAGTCATTCCACAGCAGATCGGTTTACGCCGTTTTGAATTGAAAGACGGTGTGATGTTATTGAATGGTAAACGTATTATGTTTAAAGGGATTAACCGACACGAATTTAATTGTGAACGAGGTCGGGCAATCACTAAAGAAGATATGTTATGGGATATTAAAACGTTGAAACAACATAATGTGAATGCTGTGCGTACTTCACATTATCCAAACCAATCCTTATGGTATGAACTTTGTGATCAGTATGGCATTTATTTGATTGATGAAATGAATCTTGAAACGCATGGTTCTTGGCAAAAAATGGGGAAAGTTGAACCATCTTGGAATATTCCAGGGAGTGATTTACGCTGGAATGAGATCGTATTAGATCGAGCTAAATCAATGTATGAACGTGATAAAAATCATCCATCCATTTTAATTTGGTCTTGTGGTAATGAATCTTATGCAGGTGAAGTATTATTAAATGTAGCGAACTATTTTCGTTCACAAGATCCTTATCGTTTAGTTCATTATGAAGGTGTTTTCCATTGTCGTGAATTTGATCAAATTAGTGATATGGAAAGCCGTATGTATGCAAAACCAGATGAAATTGAAGCCTATTTGCAGCAAAGTCCCGCCAAACCTTATATCAGTTGTGAATTTAGCCATGCGATGGGAAACTCAAATGGAAATTTACACAAATATATTACATTAGAAAAATATCCTCAGTATCAAGGAGGATTTATTTGGGATTTCATTGATCAAGGATTATTACAACAAGATCGTTATGGTAAAACATACCTTGCTTATGGTGGAGATTTTGACGATCGTCCAACAGATCGTAATTTCTGTTGTAATGGTGTGATCTTTGCGGATCGGACACTTTCACCAAAAATGCAAGAAATAAAATTCCTGTATCAAAACATCAAGATTACGCCTACACAGGCTACTGTGCTGATTCGCAATGACAACTGTTTTATTGATACATCAGAATATTATTTTGTTGCTCATCTACTGTTGAATGGTAAAACACAACAACAAATTAGATTTGAAGCAGCGATTCCAGCCTTAACAGAACAAGAGATTAGCTTAAATTGGCAAGCAGAAACATTGCAGCAAGCTGGTGAGTATTGTGTCCAAGTAACCGCACATTTAAAACAACAAACTTTATGGGCGGCAGCAGATACAGAACTTGCTTTTGGTCAAACAATCTTTCGTGTTACGCAAGAAAGTTCTCAATGTTTACCGATATCAACAAAATTAAAAGTTGTGAATGGTGATATTAATCTTGGCGTTATTGGGGATCATTTTTCAGTACTATTTTCTCGACAAGAAGGCAGCCTAATTTCGTTGATCTATCATGGTAAAGAAGTGATTAAAACCCCACCAATGCCGATCTTTTGGCGGGCAACGACGGATAATGATCGTGGTACAGCACGCCGTTTTAAGGCTGGGTATTGGTTAATGGCGAGTCTATCTGCTCGTTGTCGTGCAATGGAGTGGCAACTGTTAGATGATGGACGAGTAGAGGTACGCTTTTGTTATATTTATCCGATTTATCAGCAACTGAGTGTAAGCGTGATTTATCAAGTATCACCATCAGGTGAAATAATGGTGCATTGTGAATATCAAGGAGAAACAGGATTACCAGATTTACCAACATTTGCATTGACGTTCCGTACTGATATGGATTATCAACAACTTAGTTGGTATGCGTTAGGGCCAGCAGAAAACTATCAAGATCGTTGTTCGGGAGCAAGATTAGGTATTTTCCATAATAGTGTTCAAGAAAATTATGCACCTTATAGTATTCCGCAAGAAACGGGCAATCGAACTGGCGTACGTTGGGTACAATGTTATAACAAGGGAAAAACCAAAGGATTCAAGGTGAGTGCAGTTGATCAACCATTAGAGTGTAATTTCTTGCCTTACACTGCTTTTGAATTAGAACAAGCACAGCATCATTATGAATTACCAAATAGCCACTATACCGTTGTTACCATTGCCGCTAAACAAATGGGGATTGGTGGTGATGATAGTTGGGGAGCAGAAGTGCATCCAGAATATCGCTTACCAGCAGCAGGAAAATTACGCTTTAGTTTTTCTTTATCGCATTGTTTAGATTTCTGAGGTTAATAAAGTTGTGCCATATGAGTTATCAATGGCACATAACCATTTTCCTTCGATTTTTCTATATATATATAAGTAGCTTGCCTTTCCATACTATATTCAGATGTAGATTGATTATCTGCAGCTAAAAAGGTTTGCGATAGTACCAAAGCAGTATCGTTGGTTTCTAAAATGATCATTTTGCCTTGTGTTGGTTTAATACTATTTTTAAAGTAAGCAGCAATTTTGATAAATGCTTGTTTAATTGCTGCTTTTCCTTGTACTTGTAAGCCAGGTTTGATAACTAAAATGGCATCTTCTGTATAAAACTCGATCAGATCATCAAAACGTTCTTCAGTAATGGCTAAATCAGCTTGTTCAATTAATGCTTTAATTTCGACATTCATAAGCACTCCATATCAAATATTGTTCGGGAGAGAACAGTTTCATCGTTGATGCAAGGGGCTTCTCTACGAAAATAAATTATATAACTTTTAGTTATAAATAAAATCAAAAAGCTATTTTCTTTCTGTTTAGGCTATGACTAAACTGCACTTGTAAAAATTCAAATTTTATTGCAAAGGACAATACTATGAAAATAACAATTAAAAATTACTTAAAAGGTACTTTTTTCTTATCTTTAGGCTTAGTTTTAGCACAATCTGCATTCGCCTTAACTAATGATGAAGCAGCGGCAGATCTCGCTAAGCGTGTTAATGATCACGGTACTATCATTGTTGGGACAGAAGGGACTTATCCTCCATTTACTTATCACGATGAGTCAGGCAAGTTAACAGGTTATGATGTGGAGTTGACTCGTTTAGTGGCGCAAGAATTGGGCGTAAAAGTTGAATTTAAAGAAACTCAATGGGATGCGATGTTATCTGGTTTAAACAATCACCGTTTTGATTTAGTGGCTAACCAAGTTGGTTTAACCTCACCAGAACGTCGAGCGAAATATGATAAAACAACTGAATATAGTTATTCAGGTGCAGTGGTCGTAGCTCGTAAAGGCGATCAACGTGTTAAAGATTGGGCAGATCTTAAAGGATTAAAATCTGCACAATCATTTACCAGTAACTATGGTGAATTAGCCACAAAAAATGGGGCTGAAATTGTTGGTGTAGATGGGTTAGCACAAGCGATTCAATTAGTGCTACAAAAGCGTGCTGATATAACTTTAAATGATCGTCTTGCCGTATTAGATTTCCTACATAAACATCCAAATGCAAACTTAGAAATTGTATTGCGTGATAAATCACAACCAGTGGGATCAGGTTTTGTCTTTAATAAAGGTAATCAAGCTGTTATTGAGAAATTTAATGCGGCTATCGAAAAATTGAAAAAAGAGGGCAAATTGAAAGAACTCTCTACACAATTCTTTGGTGAAGACGTTTCAGTACTTGAATAATAAATAAAATTTATAAGTGGAGGTGGATATGTTCATTCGTAACCTAATTAAAGGATTGATAGTGTTAACAACTTTTAGTGCGACAGTTGCAATAGCTGATCAAGCTGATTGGATGACAAAAGATACGTTAACAGTAGGGACTGAGGGAATGTATCCGCCTTTTACTTATCATGATGAATCGGGCAAATTAACAGGATACGATGTTGAGGTTGCACGAGCTGTGGCAGAAAAGTTAGGTTTAAAAATTGAGTTTAAAGAAACTGCATGGAATGCTTTGTTAGCTGGCTTAAATAATGGGCGCTTTGATACCGTAGTGAATCAAGTATCTATGAATCCAGAACGTAGCAAAAAGTATCAAAGTTCATTACCTTATAGCTATTCTGGTGCAGCATTAGCGATTCGTACTGATTTTAAAAATATTCATTCAGTAAAAGATTTAAAAGGACTAAAAGGTGGATTAGCTTTTACCAGCAATTTTGCTGACATAGTACGCCAAAATCAGGGAGAAGTAATCCCTGTGGAAGGTGGCTTAGGACAGGAAATGGCATTGGTAGCTCAAGGGCGAGTAGATTTTACTTTGAATGATCGGTTGGCGGTTCTTTATTATCAGAAAAAATTAAATGCGAATGATAAGATCCAAGTGATTGATTTACCTGAAGAAGGTAAAGTTACTGCAGGTTTCATTGTGCGCAAAGGTGATGAAGAAAAGTTAAAAAAATTAAATCAAGCCTTAACAGAATTGAAAAAGGAAGGTAAATTAGCCGCCATTTCTAAACAATTTTTCGGAGTAGATATTAGTGAGTAGTCATTTAGCGGAGAGTATTACCGCATTTTTCCACTCAATTTTGAGTGTACTTCCTTGGATGGATGATAATAAAGCATCAATCGCGATTGATGCTTTTTTGCCTATGTTAGAAGGAATGGTTTATTTTACAATTCCACTAACCATTATTTCGTTTTTACTTGGGATGCTAATTGCGTTAGCGATTGCGTTAATTCGTGTGACTCCACAAAAAAATTTGTTACATAAAGTAGCGAATTGGATTGCTAATTTTTATATTTCAGCGATTCGTGGTACACCACTATTAGCCCAACTCTTTATTATTTTCTACGCCTTACCGAACGTAGGTATTACATTAGATCCATTACCAACTGCAATTATTGCATTTTCTTTGAATACAGGGGCTTATGCTTCTGAAACCGTTCGTGCAGCGATTCTTTCTGTACCTAAAGGGCAATGGGAAGCGGGCTATACCATTGGGATGAGTTATTGGCAAAACTTTTTTCGGATTATTGGTCCGCAAGCGTTGCGAGTCGCAGTACCACCACTATCCAATAGCTTTATTGGTTTAGTCAAAGAAACCTCATTAGCGAGTGTGGTATTAGTACCAGAAATGATGCGTCAAGCTAACGTCATTTCTTCTCGCACCTATGAATTCTTACTTATTTATTGCGAAGCAGCCTTAATGTATTGGGTTGTGTGTGCCGTATTAAGTTATGTTCAACAACGCTTAGAAAAACATTTTGAACGGTATGTGGCGAGGTAAGTATGTTATCAATTAAAAATTTACATAAAGCATTTGGGGATCACGAAGTATTAAAAGGGATAGATTTACGCATTAATAAAGGGGAAGTGATCGTCCTATTAGGAGCATCTGGATCAGGGAAAACCACATTATTGCGTTGTTTAAATGTATTAGAAACACCTGATGCGGGAGAAATTACCTTTGATGATGGTTCATTAGTGATTGATTTTGCTAAACCATTAACCAAAGAAAAAATTCAAGCATTACGTAAAAAAAGCGGTATGGTGTTCCAAAACTATAATTTGTTTCCCCATAAAACCGCATTAGAGAATATCACTGAAGGGCTAATTGTGGTGCAGAAAGTACCAAAAGCAGAAGCCGAAGCAAAAGCTCACCATTTATTAGCGCGTGTGGAGTTAGCGGATAAAGCCAACTTCTACCCATTCCAACTTTCAGGTGGACAACAACAACGTGTAGGAATTGCACGTGCATTAGCAATCGAGCCTGAATTGATGTTATTCGATGAACCAACTTCTGCTCTAGATCCAGAATTAGTACAAGGGATGTTGGCATTAATGAAATCATTGGCGAGTGAAGGTTGGACAATGGTTATTGTAACCCACGAAATTCAGTTTGCGCGTGAGGTAGCAGATCATGTGATTTTGATGGGAGATGGACAAATTATTGAACAAGGTACGCCAGAACAGTTGTTTGAACTAAGTACCAATCCTCGTACTAATGCTTTCTTGCGATCAATTAGACGGTAAATACAAAAAAACACCACAACCTTTTGGCTGTGGTGTTTGTTTCCCATAGTAATGAGAGTTAGAAGGTAATTTTCAAATTCGCCATTAAGCTATTTTCATAATAACTTTGGTTGCCTCTTAAGCGATAATCAACGGAGAAAGTTACATTTTTCTCTAAGTGATAATCAAAGCCTAATTTCGCATTGCCATACAAGCGACCACGTTCCGCACTTGGTGTAGTAAAGAAATGGTCAGGGCTGCTTTCAAATGCCGCTTCGATATAATTTTTCACATCTAACGCTTCAATACCTACCCCAACTTGACCTTTAACGATAAATTTCTCATTCACCGCTTTATCGAAATTCACCCCAGCTTGGAAAAGTAAAGATTGGCGATATTGGGACTTCACAATAAAGTTATACACATTTGCCCCCGTTTCGTGATAGCCCTTACTGCTAATTAAGGCATAATCTGCACGTAAGAATGGCGAAATATTCTCCATCCGATAATTCACGCCTAATCCTGCATAAGCAATATCTGCTTGATATTTGGCTTTCGCCACTAAATTCGCAAAAGGTAAATAGCGTTTGCCATCAATGTAGGCTTTACCATACCCCGCTTGGAAATCCATATCGACTTTAGAAGAGAACATCTTGTCGCCATAGATACCCATTTGGAATAAATCACTATCAAAATTGTGAATTGCTGGGGTGCCAACACTATGTACATCAGAATACGCATATCCAGCCATGACCCCAAGACGGAGATGTTTATTTTCCACACAAGTATCGGTACCTACAGCAACATCATTATGATGACCACGATAGCCTGTTGAGATATTTTGGAACCGTTGTCTATCCCAGTTACCCGAGGTTTCTACCCAAACATTTTGTTCACCACGATTAAATTGGGCAGTACAAGGGGTACGTGGAATATATAATGCCAATCGACTGGAATCATTATTGAGGACAGAATTACCTGAGCCAGTAAGCAATGGAACAGATTGTTCCAATTCCGTTGGGGTAATATTCGGCTTATTGGTTGGAATATAACAACCAATGATACCCGCACTCGTATTGGCACACTCTGCAGAATGTTTCATAACTAAGTGCATTGCTTGATTGGCATAATCATATTCTGGAACGAAATCAAAGAGAACGTTATTGTCTTGATACTCAGTAAATGTACCTGAAAGGCTTTGTTGAGAACGGATAACATTCCAAATTTTACCGTTTCCTTCACTGACCTCATTCCAAGCACTGGAATCGACAAATAATGCCCCTGCTAAGGTCACTGCCTCTTTCGCTTGTAATTGCGAGTAATCGGTAAAGCTATTGGCATAAAGTTTCACTTGGCTCGTCGGGGCAAGGGTTAAGCCACCAAGTTGGTGTAAACCACTCGCCGCATGTAAAGTCGCTTGGCCAATGTTGACGTGAGCATTTTCCACATTCGCCTGTTTCGCTAAGAATAGCTCACCCGCATTCACTTGTAGATTGCCAGTAAAAGTATAGTGGTAATCTGGCAGTAAACTTAAGGTAAAGCCATCATTTTTAATCACATCCCCTTGTCCAAGAATATCACGGTTTAAACGAGCATCTTCTGCCAGATTAAGGGTTAACGTACCGGTTTCGGTTGCCATTGCTGCTGCGGTGGTTTTTGCTCTTGCTGTCGCACTTGATGCATTTTCATTACCTAAGACAATACGTTTACCACTACCTAATTGATTAAGGTGTTCAGCATAAATATTACCTTGTTGGATAAAGACATCGCCACTAAAGGTTTGGTTGTTGGCAGTGAGTTTGGTTGTCCCTGCACCACGTTTAATCAATTTTCCGCTACCGATTAAGGTATTGGCTAAGGTATTATCCCCTTGGTCTTCCATTTCAATCGTGAAGTCGGCTGGTTCGTCAATAGTGATAGTGCCTTGTGGTAATAAGCCATTTGCTTTCGCCAGTTTTAAGCTCCCGTTTTGTACTTCCGTATTGCCAGTAAAGGTATTGGCTGCACGTAATACAAATTGTCCTGTACCTGATTTAATCAGATTGCCTTCACCTGAGAAGACAGCTTTATCCGCTTGACGGCTCACTTGCCCTGCGGCAACTTCTAGATTTAAGCCTTTTGTTTTAAGCTCAATACTATCTGGGGCATTAGCATCCGCCGCTTTATCAGAATTAAAGCCATCAAATAAAAGTCCGCTATCACTAATCGCTAAGGTAGTGCCATCAAACGTTACTATTGCACTTTGTCCATCGGCGGCTTTTTGTATTGTACTTGCCCCTAAACGCATTTGTTCGGCATTAAGGATACCTTTACCTTGATTAGTGGCTAAGGTAATCGGGCCTTTTGCGATAAGTTCACTGCCAGTGCGTAGGTTAAGGGTAGCTCCTTGCTCAAAGGCTGCCCCAGCCCCTATCTCAACGGCAGAAGTTTGCGTGATTTTAGCGGTAGCATCTAAGGTTAATGTCCCTTTTTCAACAATGGTTTTATCATCATAATCATAAGTGCTTGTCAAGTAAGTTTCACCACTTCCTGATTGACGTAGAATACCATGACCGTGAACAGGGTTATCTAGCGTGAATTCATTACTGCGAGAGATTTTTAAGGTACCAAGGCTATCCTCAGTACCGAGATAGACATCACCCTCACCGACATCACCTGTCTCACCAAAGGTATAGATAACATCGTCAGGATTGTCCTTGGTATAACTTGGCAAATTATCGAGGGTATAGCTACGATTTACCCCAACGTAATCACCATACTGGATATTTCCACTCTCATCTCTTTGGATTACGGTTCCTTCCTTATTTGTTACCATTCTTCTATCTTTGACGCCTACATAACCCTCACCCCCGATTTCTAGGGTACCGGCTTCTACATGAGTTGTACCTTTATATTTATTCTCAGAAGTCAGTACTAAAGTACCACCACCTTGAATCAGGCTACCATCTAGGTTGCTGATTTCTGATTTTTTAAGTGTAAGACCACCTGATCCCACAGGGGTAATCTCTACCTTGGGACTTTGAATGACAGCGTTACCCCCTAATGACTCATGAAGTAGTAGATTGATATCATTATCCCCTACGGTGATTTTGTAGCGTTTATTCTCTGCTTTATCAGTGAACGAGCTATCAAAGCCATCAAAGAACAGGGTGGGGGTAATGAATGCAGCTTGAGCACTACGGTTAGCCAGAATAAGGGTACCACCACCAAAGGCAAAGGTAGCATGGTTAGTGGCTATTGATTGATTTTCTTGAGTTGCATTTAAAATATGCACGCCTCGATAAATATCGGAGAAAAGCTGCCCACCATTGAGTTTTAGGGTAGCATCACCTGCCTTGCTGCCGCCCAAATCGCCGAGTTTAATCCCTTTATCAGCATAGACAAAACTCTTGCCAGAAATTTCAACAAGACCTGTTCCTCGACCATAATTTGTCACAGCCAGAATTCCTCTGCCGAAAAACTCTGGGTCATTTTTCCAGTTAATCAGTACATTCGCATTATCAATCATCAATGTACCATTACCTATTCCTCGCAAAGGGTTTTTGTTGTAGTACGCCCCTACATCAATAAAGGACTCTGTGCTTAAGGTGGCTCCATCGCTTACCTTAACGGTTGCTGAATCGTCTGTGTGCCCAGCGCCAATAGTGAGAGCAGCACTCCCAGGATTATTGTAGGTAAGATTCAATAGCGTCCCTTTTCCACGAATGGTTAACGTGTTGGTGTTTGATACATACATCCGATCTGGACAAAGGGGCGTACCCGAATTCAGGCTAAGTTGAGTACCACGAGGGACCCCCTCATTCGTCACACTTGCGCCAATCTTGCAAGTATAAGGAATCTCATCGGCGAAACTCAGTTGTGGGGTAAGAGCAAGTAGCGATAAAGCAACTGCAGAATAGAGAAAAGTCGGTTTAAATTTTAAGAGATTGAAATAATTAGTTAAATTTGTTGTTAGGGGAGGGGGAATTTGACTAGCCACCGTCGCGGTTTTCACCGAGTGACTTTTGCTTTTAGCCCGTGTATTTTCTGAAGCACATTGCCACACTTGGAGTATCGCATTCCAAACAAGACGGTAAGTATGATTCATGATGTTGTTCCTTAATTACTATTAATATTAAATAGAGATGACTTTGCAAAAAAATAATAAACCGTTACTAATAACGCTCCATTAGAATACACTTATTTTAGATTTGTTTGTAAATTTATTTGTTGTTTTGAGGTGTTTTTTATGTTTTTGTGATCTTAAACACAATTATTGACATAAAGAATGTTTCACTTTACGGAAAAGTACAAGAATTTCACGAATTTGTACAAGTTTATTGTTGAGGAAAGTAGAAAATGGAGTGCTTTTATAGCAAAACTTGAATCTTAATTTGTGTGAAAAATAAATTAAAAATGAATAAATATGGCTTTATCAACAAATTGGATCAATCTCTATTTTTAGAATAGAGATTGATGTTATCAAATAATATTAATCGTAATTATTTTTTGAGGCCCGTAATCCGACACCATTCTTCTCTTTCCACCACTTCGTCCAAAGTAAATTGAGCTTTATAGGCAGTAGCGACGGCTTCACTTTGTGTTGCCAAAATACCTGATAACCCTAAATGCCCTTGTGGAATAACCAGTGTCGAGATGATTGGTGCTAATTCTTTTAATGGGCCAGCAAGGATATTGGCGACTACCACATCTGCTTGTAGAGCTTTTGGTGTATCAGCAGATAAATAGAGCTGTAATCGATCTTCGACATTGTTGCGTTTGGCATTTTCACGGCTAGCTTGAATCGCTTGCGGATCAATATCAATACCAATGGCTTGTTTTGCGCCAAGTTTTAAGGCAGCAATCGCTAAAATACCTGAGCCACAACCGAAATCAATCACTGTTTTACCATTAAGATCTAGTGAATCTAACCATTCTAAACAGAGTGCGGTGGTTGGATGGGTACCTGTACCAAAGGCTAAACCAGGATCAAGCATCACATTTACCGCAGTTGGATCAGGAATTTCACGCCAGCTAGGGCAGATCCATAATCGTTGACCGAATTTAAGTGGGTGGAAATTATCCATCCATTCTCTTTCCCAATCTTTATCTTCAATTTGTTCAATTTTATAAGCGGTTTCTGCTGTAATCGCTTGTTCAGCAAACAGAGCCTCAACAATTGCTTGCATATCGGTTTCCGCATCAAACAATGCCATCACATCTGTATTACCCCATAAGCGTGTTTCACCTGGTAGAGGTTCAAATATAGGTGTATCTTTGCTATCCATAAAAGTCACGGATACCGCACCTAATTCTTCTAGAATATCGCTTAATTGTTCTGCTTGTTCATTTGTACTGTTTAATCTAATTTGTAGCCACGCCATAATTATCCTTGATTCGTTTTTCACCAAATTTGTTTGCAATTAAGAACGCAATTAAACCTAATACGAGTGATGGCACGATTGCGTGTAAATCGAATGGCTTAATTGCTGCAGTTGTAAAACCAATATAAATACCTAATCCCGTTACCATAGAAGCAATGGCACCGTAGGCATTGGCTTTTTCCCAATAAAGACCGAGAATGATAACCCATAAAAATGCTGCTTCCAAACCACCGAAGGCAAATAAATTTAGCCAAATAATCATATCTGGTGGATTTAAGGCGGCTAACACTAATAAGGCACTGAGCAATAAGGTAATCAAAGAAGAAAAACGGCTAATTTTCTTTTGATTTTTAGTACTCTCTGGTTTAGCAGAAAGATAGAGATCTTTGACAAAAATAGATGAGGATTGAATAAGTTGTGCATCAATCGTGGACATAATTGCCGACATTGGTGCTGCTAAGAAGATACCAGCAACAATAGGAGGTAAGACTTTGACCATTAATGCAGGAATGACTTGATCAGGAATGGTTAAATCAGGAATGATGACACGCCCTAATGCCCCTGCAAGGTGCATACCAAGCATAATGATACTTAATACGATAGTGCCGATAATCATACCTCGATGTAATGCCTTGCTATCTTTGTAAGACATACAGCGAACTGCGGTATGTGGTAAACCAATGACGCCAAAACAGACTAATACCCAAAAAGAGGCCATAAAGGAAAAACTTAACATCTCATTAGGACCATAAGGTGAAACTAAAGCAGGATCAATTTCACCTAATTTTGTTACTGCTGACTCAACGCCACCAGCCGCATAAATCACACCACCTAGTAGAATAATTGTCCCGAGAATCATCACCGTTCCTTGAATTGCATCGGTAAGCACTACGGCACGGAAACCACCGATAAAGGTGTAAAGTCCTACGGTAACGGCAAAAATTAATAATGCTTGTGTGTAATTTAGGCCGATAGTCGTTTCTAATAATCTTGCCCCACCAATAAATTGTACGGTCATCGCTGCAAAAAAGGCGAGGAGTAGTGCAATACAAGAGATCCAGACTAAATATTTATTTTTATAGCGATAGAGAAGTAAATCATTAATTGTTAATGCGTTTGTTTCTCGTGATAACATCGCAAATTTTTTTCCTAATGTCCCTAAGGCTAACCACACCACAGGCACTTGAATCATTGCGAGTAACACCCAACCAAGTCCAAATTTATAGGCTGCCCCTGGCCCGCCCACAAAAGAACTTGCACTGGCATAAGTTGCTGCAGTGGTCATTGCGAGGACAAAACCTGTCATTGAGCGGTTACCAACATAATATTCAGTTAAAAAATCACCTTGATGACGTTTGCTATACGCATAAAGTGCTGCACCAAAAATAAAAACTAAATAGATGACTAATGGAAAAATAACACCTAAGTTCATGACTACTCCTTGTCATCTGGAGTTTCTAGTGGAATGTCTTGGAAGAAGATACGGATGGTCCAGTACCCAACTACAATAAACAGGATCGGTAAATAGATACAAGCTAATTCAAACCAAAGTGGGAAACCTAGTGGACCATGAGTACCTGTTGGTAGATAAGCACATAAGCACCAACCAATCACATAAAGGATTGCCAAAACTAAAGTAATTTTAGCTTCTTTGGTAGCTTGTTTATATCGTTGTAGTTTTAACACAGTACCTCCTGAATGAACCATTTAATTACAAAGAAGAAAAAGGCTTGATTTTAACCAAGCCTTCATAACTTTATAACAATTTACAATTATTTCAATTTATTCGTAATGAACTCAACTAACTGTTGTTTCTCGACCATCTGTTTTTCACCTGTACGACGTGATTTATATTCAATCTCACCTTTTTCTAGATTTTTCTCACCAATTACAATCATATGAGGAATACCAATCAGTTCCATATCTGCAAACATCACACCTGGGCGTTCTTTACGATCATCGAATAGCACTTCGATACCTTGTTGTTGTAAGGTTTGATAGAGTTCTTCTGCATATTGTTGGACAGCAGGTGACTTGTGCATATTCATTGGGACAATCGCTACTTGGAATGGGGCTAAAGCATCACTCCAAATAATACCTCGTTCATCATGGCTTTGTTCAATGGCAGCAGCAACCACACGTGTTACCCCAATACCATAGCAACCCATCATCATAATTTGCGGCTTACCATCTTCCCCTTGTACAGTAGCTTTCATTGCTTCTGAATATTTAGTACCAAGTTGGAAAATATGTCCCACTTCAATGCCTCGTTTGATTTGTAATGTCCCTTTTCCACAAGGGCTTGGATCGCCTTCAACAACATTACGCAGATCGGCAACTTCTGGTATTGGTAAATCACGCTCCCAGTTAATCCCAAAATAATGTTTACCATCAATATTCGCACCCGCACCAAAATCACTCATATTAGCAACAGTACGATCGATGACGATTTCTAATGGTAAATTAATCGGACCTAAAGAGCCTGGACCTGCACCAACAGCTGCGCGGATTTCTTCTTCTGTTGCGAATGTTAATGGGCTGGCTACTTGTGGTAATTTTTCTGCTTTCACTTCATTTAATTCATGATCACCACGCACTAATAACGCTACTAACTTACCTTTTTCAACACCATGTACAATTAACGTTTTCACTGTCTTTTCAACAGGTAAACCAAATTGTTCAACTAATGCAGTAATGGTTTTCGCATTTGGTGTATCTACAATACGGAGTTCTTCGGTCGCTGCTGTTCTTTCTCCTAATGGCAATGCTTCGGCTAATTCAATATTTGCTGCATAATCAGATTCAGTGGAGAAAACGATATCATCTTCTCCGCTTGCAGCTAATACTTGGAATTCGTGAGAAGCACTTCCACCAATCGATCCAGTATCAGCTTGTACTGGACGGAAATCCAAACCTAAACGATTGAAAATATTGCAGTAAGTTTGGTGCATCACATCATAGGTTTCTTGTAGACTTTCTCTGGTTAAGTGGAATGAGTAAGCATCTTTCATAATAAATTCACGTGAACGCATTACCCCAAAACGTGGGCGAACTTCATCACGGAATTTTGTTTGAATTTGATAAAGATTGAGTGGTAATTGTTTATAAGAAGAGAGTTCACGACGAGCTAAATCAGTGATAACTTCTTCATGGGTTGGGCCTAATACAAATGGACGATCGCCACGGTCATTTAAGCGAAGTAATTCAGGACCATATTGATCCCAACGTTGTGATTCTTGCCAAAGGTCGGCTGGTTGAACAACGGGCATAATCACTTCGATCGCACCACTTTTATTCATCTCTTCACGCACAATTTTTTCTACTTTTTTAAGTACACGCACACCAGTTGGCATCCAGGTATATAAGCCAGCGGCAAGTTTGCGGATCATCCCAGCACGCAACATTAATTGATGACTAACAACCTCTGCATCTGCAGGTGTTTCTTTAAGAGTAGAAAGTAAATATTGACTAGTACGCATAATAAAATTCCATCATAAAACAAAAAAATTGCCCGTATTCTAGCATTAGCACCTATTTGGTGAAATACAGTAAATTAAATTTATTCCGTAGGCTAAAATTTACTGTTTTTCGTGTTTATTCGTTAACCAAGAAAATGGCGTGCTAATGCCGTCGCAATAATACCGATTGTCACTGTTGGGAGAAAAGAGAAACGAATAGCCGCCAATAAAGTGATAATTAATCCCACCCAATCAGCGGGATGACTACTGGTAAATTCTGGTGCAATAACAGAAATTAATACACACGCTGGAACTTGAGCCAATAAATTACGTGCCATTGGAGACAGCTGCTTTTTTTGCAAGAGAAAAAAGCCAAGCAAACGTGTTGAATAAGTGACTGAGGCCATAGCTAAAATAGTTAAAACTTCCCAACTCATTTGCTTTTCTCCAACCACCAAGTTACCGCTAGGCCGCTTAGTGTACCTAATGGCACATACCAAGCACCTTCGATAAATTTATATGAAAGTGCAGCAACAACTAAACTGACCACCCAAGCTATCGCAGGACGTAACCCGTTCCACATTCCTCTAAGTAACACTAAAAATACGGCAACAAATGCCATATCTAAACCATAAACCCGAATATCACCGATAATAGGCCCAACCCATGCACCAATCGCACTAGAAAGAATCCATATGATATAAAGCGATAACGTAACACTAAAATAGTAGCTCAGGTTTAATTGTTTTAAAGCGTGTTTTTTATGATGATTGAGTGCTAATGCCCAAGATTCATCACACATAAAAAAGAGAACAATTAATGACTTAGATAATGGTAGGCCTTTGAGGTAAGGTGCTAAAGTAGCACTCATCAGAATGTGGCGACAATTCACTAATAAAGTCGTTAAAGCAATTAATAATAATGGAGGCGGTGAAGCCCATAAACTAATAGCGGCGAATTCAGAACCACCAGCGAAGTTAATTCCTGTCATAAAAGGGACTTGCCATAAGATCATATGTTGTGCAGTAGCTTGTGCACCAAGGACTAAACCGAAAGGGATAATACCGATAAGTACAGGAATGGTATCTCGTATTCCTTGAGAAATTGATTGTTGTATGTTTGCCATAAATATCGTTTTTATTTTTCTAATTATTTATGAAATTGAAAAGGCATTTACTATAACGAGATTTCGGCAGTTTGTCAGTAATGAAAAAAGAAATAAAAATAACCAAAATGAATAAAGCAGTGATTACTAATTTTTCTCTAATTTTCACCCTTTACACTGCTTCTCGCTGTGAAACAAAAGGAGACAAATTTTTTCCAGCAATAGAAAATAGATAAAAAAATAAAGGTGAATATCATGACAAAATTAACTTCAAAATTAATTGCAGTATCTTCAATAGCGTTATTTTCATTAGGTCCTGTACCGTATGTATTTGCTAGTGATAATAATCCACCACCACCGCCAACAGAGTTTCAACAACATTTAGAGCAAGCTGTTGGAGCAAGTAAAATTACGTTGCCACAAGCAATTGAGATTGCACAACAGAAGGTAGGTGGTACTGCATTAGAAGCAGAGTTTCACCCTCGTAAACAAGGTAATCCAATTTATGATGTAGAAATTTTGACTAAGGAGAAACAAATTAAAGAAATTCGTATTGATGCGGTAACTTCTGAAATTTTACGTAATGAGGTAAAACAACAAGAACCACATCATCATAGAAAACATAAAGATTAATAAAAAACATCAGTTGCTAGTAGATTCCCCTTAATAATTATAATAATTCTAATGATCCCCCAACTTTACAGTAGTCATTTTGGCTACTGTTTTTTTATCCCTATTAATATCCATTCCTTTGCTGATTTATTTCCGTTATTATCTAAGACCTTGGTGGTGATAAATAGATAAAAAAGGAAGTAGTATGAATTTACGCGATAAGATTAGTAGTAGTCCAATGACGGCTTATCAGTGGGGAATTGTTGTCATTGCGGCAATTATGAATTTATTAGATGGATTTGATGTTTTAGCCCTTGCTTTTACTGCAACTGCAATTCGTCAAGAATTTGGCTTAAGTGGTGTGCAATTAGGTACATTATTAAGTGCAGGGCTATTTGGAATGGCTGCTGGTTCATTATTTTTAGCACCAGTTGCCGATAAAATTGGACGCCGATCGCTACTAATTATTGCAGTATTACTTTCTGCTATTGGTATGTTTGGTTCGGCATTTGCAGGCAGTCAATTTTGGCTTGGTGTCTGGCGAGTGGTTACTGGATTGGGCGTCGGCGGAATTTTAGTTGGTACCAATGTACTGACGAGTGAATATTCTTCTAAGCGTTGGCGTAGTCTAGCGATCAGTATTTATGCGGCTGGCTTCGGTGTTGGTGCAGTATTGGGTGGAATGTTCTCAGTAATGTTGCAGGCAGAATATGGTTGGCGTGCAGTTTTTTTAGCTGGTGCGGTATTAACAACAATTTGTTTTATTATCATTCTATTCTGGCTACCTGAATCACTCGAATTTTTATTAGTTAAACAGCCAAAAAATGCGTTAACTAGATTAAATCGTATCACCACTAAAATGGGATTAGGTGATCAATGGCAATTACCTGAAAAAGTTTCTATTAGTGACTCGCAGCGTTTTTCATTTACTCGCTTACTTGAGCCAACTTATCGCCGTTCAAGCCTATTATTATGGCTCGCATTTTTCTCAATTATGTTTAGTTTCTATTTTATTAGTTCGTGGACACCCGCATTACTTAAAGAAGCTGGAATGACAGTCGAACAGAGTGTCAGTATTGGTATGATGATCTCATTAGGTGGAACAGCTGGAGCGTTGTTATATGGTTTTATTGCGACTTATTGGCGTGCAAAATCTGTATTACTCTTTTTTACAGTTGCAGCGGCTTGTATCGTAGTATTATTTATTTTATCAAGTTCAGTTCTTTGGTTAGCAATGGTTTTAGGTATTTTAGTCGGTGCATTAATTAATGGTTGTATTAGTGGACTTTATACCTTAAATCCAAGCGTTTACGCTGCGGATATTCGTAGTACTGGTGTGGGTACTGCAATTGGTGTAGGTCGGATCGGGGCAATTTTAGCACCAACAATTGCTGGTATCTTGTTAGATCAAGGTTGGGATAAACAGAGTTTATATATTGGCGTGGCAATCGTACTATTAATTTCTACGGTTGCTCTCTTTTACTTAAAAAGTCATCAAGAACATTAATTTTATGTCGGATACGTTGTATCCGACATCATCCATTAATTTTTTTCATTTGCCTTTCAATGCCTAAAAGAATTGGTTCAACAATAGAATCGGGTAAATGGCTTACTTTAATTTCTGATAATTTAGGATAATTTAGATAAATCTGATGTAATAATTCTTCTACTGTCTGTTGTGTTAATCCTACTAATGATGCAGTTTGAAAAATATGTCGTAATTGGATTTTATGCCACAAGTAATGCTTTTCTTTTTCGCCATACCAGGCCATCGCCATTTTTATTTTTTGTTTCTGTAAACCACGAGGCCGAATTAATGGATAAGCTGAAATAACATCATAAAAAGGCGTTAAACAATAACGATTACCTGATTTTAAGAACAAACTAAAGTTTTTACTGTGGCCATCAATTGCACATAGCAGCCAAAATAATATTTGGGCTTTAAAAAATTGTTCTCTATCTAGTTGTGGAGTAGATGAACCTTTTAATAGTTCCATAATTTGTAGTATTCCTACACCACCATCATTTTCATATTTTCGAGCAGGTGCGATATTAAAAACTTGACACATATCTTCTTGTGGTAAACGGAGGAGTTGTTCTCCATCAGTGGTCCAACGCCTGTCAAAACGTTGAATAATTAAGACTTTTGTTTGACCAAATTGTGCAATATCGGCTTTAGGTACAATTAAACCAAGCTTTTGCAAGATTTGTAAACAAAGCCACTCATTTTCACAACTTGTCGATAAATCTAATTGGTTCTGAGCGACTAAGCCTATTGGTAACTTAAAAATATGACTAGTCGGCGTGGCATTAATAGGGCGTTTCCATTGATCTTGATGATAAAGTAATGCGGTCTTTTCTTGTGCACCAGCCAAAGAAATTCGAAATTCTTGTGAGGAATGCCCCATTCCAAGAGGAAATGTTTGATAATTTTTTAAGAGATATTCAATTTCTGTATCAGTTAATGGTATTGCTTGTATTTTATGTATTGGTGTTGGTGCATCTGAATAAAGTTGAATTGCGCCGACACAATCTTGACCAATTGCAGAAAGTAAATCGAAAGGTGACTTAGTTGTAGTTTGAAATCGTTGTTGGATTCTTGCACGAATCGCATCGCTATCAGGGAGTAGATTATCAAAAAAATTATAAACAACTTCACTACGATAAACTCGTTGCGATAAAGGGAGAGATAAAGAAATAGAGCGTGCATGCTTAGATTGATACCAACTTTCTACATAACAAAATTCAGTTGCTCCATTGGTTAATTTTGACCAATGACCAACTAATTCGCCATTCATTGCAATATATAAGCGATCACGCATTACCAATCCTCGTTATTTATTGTGTTTGGGTCTTGAGTAGCATATTTATTGTTTTGATTGGGACGAGGTTGGACAGAAAGTTCTAATTCCAAAGCAAATAAAATTTTAAAAAAAGTTTCAATTTTGGTGGCTTCAGGATGATTTTCAAATGCTGAGATTGTTGATTGTTTGACATTAGCTATTCGAGCAATATCTGCTTGAGATAAGCCAGCACGATAACGATATTCACGTAAAGTGTGAGCGAGTAATTTACTGGTTGTAATATAAGTATTCATCTTTTTTATTCCTTATAGAGGATAAAAGAAATAATATCTCTTACAGGGGATAAAATCAAGTTAATCCCCTATAAAGGCTAAAAAAGATGAGTTTATTTAATAAGCGTTATTCTTCAATTAACTGTTCATTTGCCCATAATTCAGCAAAATTTTCACGCTTTTTGATGAGATAGGCTTTATTGCCATCAACTAAAACTTCTGCTGCTTTTGGATGTGAATTATAGTTAGATGCCATACTTGCTCCATAAGCCCCCGCAGAACGTTGGGCTAAGAAGTCACCTTCAGCAATGGCAAGTTGACGACCTTTGCCTAAAAAATCAGAGGTTTCACAAATTGGCCCAACAACATCATAGGTTCGCGTTTCTCGATCTAGTGTACGATCAACTTCGATAATTTCCATATAGGCTTGATAAAGTGCTGGGCGAATCATATCGTTCATTCCAGCATCAACAATCGCGAAATTGAAATCCTCGTTTGATTTTAAATATTCTACTTTAGTTACTAGAATACCTGCGTTTGCACTAATCGCACGCCCTGGCTCAAGAATGATTTCTAATTCAGGATAGTCTGCAAATTTTGCTAATAACGCACTTGCATATTCTGTTGGATGAGGAGGGGTTTCATCACTATAACGAACACCTAAGCCACCACCTAAATCTAAATGGTGTAATTCAATGCCATCTTGGCGTAATTGTTCTAGCAAAACTAATAAACGATCTGCAGAATCTAAGAAAGGTTGAATTTCCGTGAGTTGCGAACCAATATGACAATCCATTCCAACAATCTGGATATTACCTAAACGCTTAGCTAAACGATAAACCTCTCTGGCACGAGCAACACTGATACCAAATTTATTTTTCTTCAAGCCTGTTGAAATATAAGGATGGGTTTTGGCATCCACATCAGGATTAACTCGTAATGAAATTGGTGCTTGTTTATTTAATTGGGCAGCAACATCATTAATTCTGAGTAATTCAGCTTCAGACTCAACATTAAAACAACGAATACCCACTTCTAAAGCACGGGCAATTTCCGTATGTGATTTTGCTACTCCAGAAAATACCACTTTACTTGGATCACCACCAGCAGCTAAAACACGCTCCAATTCACCTTGTGAAACAATATCAAATCCTGAACCTAATTTTGCTAATAAATTTAATAATGCAATATTAGGATTAGATTTTACGGCGAAACAGATAAGATGTGGATGCCCTGTAAGTGCTGAATCAAAAGCGTGCCAATGACGTTCTAAAGTGGCACGAGAATAGATATAGAGTGGGGTACCGAATTGTTGTGCTAGCGAACTGACAGCTAACTCTTCTGCCATCAGTTGATTATTTTTATAATTAAAATAGTCCATAGACGATTGCTTAAACCTCGAAATTTATTGTGAATTTTGTTGTTGAATAGGTTGATCGTTAGCTGGTTGATATAAAGGCCCTTTTACACCACAAGCAGTTAAACTAAAACAAACACTACTTAATAACAGCATAAACCATACTTTTTTCATAACTTAACTCCTCGTTTAATAGGTGTTCTTTTTACCATTAATTTGTGCTTTGTGCTATCTCTAAGAAGGGAAAATCTCTATAATGGGCTGCTATTTTTTAGGAGGATGTTATGAATAATGCAGAATATCATCAAAGAGTGGAGCAAATTTGGCAACAAATCGAAGAACAATTAGAAGAGCAAGATTGTGATGTCGATTGTGATACTCAAGGTTCAGTATTTACCATTACCTTTGCCGATCGCAGTCAAATTGTGATCAATAAGCAAGAACCATTACAAGAGTTGTGGTTAGCAAGTAAATTGGGTGGTTATCACTTTAGTTATCAACAAGAGCAGTGGTTAAATGCAGAAGGAAAAAATTTCTGGGAATACTTAACGAAAGCTTGTGTTGCACATGGTGAACAGGTCACATTTGTATAATTAATAAAAGGAATAAGATCGATGCGTTTAACTCATTATTTTTTAGTTTTATCTACGTTAGCTGCTGTGCCTGCGACAATGGCAAGTGTCTTGCCTTACCAGAGTCGGACAGCGTTATTGCTAACCGCGGCACCTGAGAATTTTGTTGGCTTAAGACCTTATGAACAAAACTATTTAATGGAAACTTATTCTAATCGGAATTTTAATTATCCTGAAAATATGAAGCATGATGAAGTGAAGTTTCAAATTAGTGTTGCATTACCTCTTTGGAAAGGTATTTTAGGACAAAATTCGGTATTAGCAGGAGCTTATACGCAACGCTCTTGGTTCCAATTAAGTAATCGTGATCAATCTTCGCCTTTCAGAGAAAGTAATTATCAGCCACAACTATTTGTTGCTTGGGCAACTGACTATCCATTATGGTGGGGTTGGACATTAGCCGATGTTGAAACTGGGGTAGTACATCTTTCTAATGGTCGTAATGATCAATTAGGCAAATCTCGCAGTTGGAATCGAGTTTATTTGCGTGCAAGTTTTACCAAAGATGATTGGTTAGTAGAACTTAAACCTTATTGGCGTATTCCAGAAAAATCTACCAGTGATGATAATCCTGATATTGTTGATTATTATGGTTATGGAGATTTAAGTATCGGTTATCGCTTTGGCGATCATATTGTGAAAACAACAGCTCGTTATAATACTTCAACCAATAAAGGTGGTGTTGAGGTATCTTGGAGCTATCCAATTGCTAAATATGTGCGTTTATATACACAGTATTATCACGGTTATGGTGAATCATTATTAGACTATAATCGTTCTATTGATCGCATTGGGATTGGTATTAGCTTAAACAATGTATTCTAACCATAATGATAAAGCGGAGATCATCGAGAACGACTCTCCGCTTTCTCTCACATATGCCAAAACAATTTTGCAAGATGTATTTGGCTATCAGCAATTCCGCCAAGGTCAACAACAAATTATTGAAGCAACCTTAAAAGGGCAAAGCAGTTTTATTTTAATGGCAACAGGTGGTGGAAAATCACTCTGTTATCAAATTCCTGCATTGTGTTTCTCGGGGTTGACGTTAGTGATTTCACCATTGATTGCGTTAATGCAAGATCAAGTGGATCAGTTGGTTGCAAATGGTGTCGCTGCTGCTTATCTAAATTCTAGCCAAACACTAGAACAACAACGAGCTACAGAACATCAAGCGTTATCAGGACAATTAAAATTACTCTATATTTCACCTGAGAAAGTGATGACAGACGCCTTTTTCTATTTTATCCAACAATGTCAGGTGAGTTTAATTGCAATTGATGAAGCACATTGTATTTCGCAATGGGGGCACGATTTTCGTCCTGAATATGCACGATTAAGTAGCCTTACTCGGGTATTTCCTAATGTGCCAATTATGGCATTAACTGCCACGGCGGATCAGGTAACTCGACAGGATATTTTATCTTTACTCAATTTAGATCAACCATTTATTTATATTGGTAGTTTTGATCGCCCTAATATTCGTTATACCGTGGTAGAAAAATTTAAACCGCAAGAACAATTAGTCCAGTTTGTGTTAGCACAAAAAGGTAAAAGTGGCATTGTGTATGCCAACAGTCGGAATAAAGTGGAGCGATTGGCTGAATTATTACAACGACGAGGAATTGCGGCGAAACCTTATCACGCAGGCTTTAGTAATGAAGTTCGAGAACAAACACAGCATGATTTCCAACGTGATAATATTCAGGTTATTGTGGCAACGATTGCCTTTGGTATGGGGATTAATAAACCGAATATTCGCTTTGTTCTGCATTATGACTTACCTCGTAGCATAGAATCCTATTATCAAGAAACAGGGCGGGCAGGACGAGATGATCTATCTGCGGAAGCGGTATTATTCTATGATCATCAAGATTACTTATGGCTAAATAAATTATTGCAAGAGAAACCCGATTCTTCGCAAAAAATGATTGAGCAGCATAAGTTACAAGCGATGGGGGAATTTGCAGAAGCACAGACTTGTCGCCGTTTGGTCTTGCTCAACTATTTTGCTGAACATCGTCATCAACCTTGTCAAAATTGTGATATTTGTTTAAATCCACCGAAAAAATATGATGGATTGATTGATGCACAAAAAATACTTTCTACGGTGTATCGTACTGGACAGCGTTTTGGTAGCTATTATGTGATTGCGGTATTGCGTGGTGTGAATAATCAAAAAATCCAAGAATTACAACATGATAAATTATCTGTGTTTGGGATTGGCAAAGATCATACACAAGAATATTGGCATAGTGTGATCCGCCAATTAGTTCATCTTGGTTTTTTAACGCAAAATATTACCAATTTTTCTGCATTGCAACTAACGGAAGCAGCCAGACCTATCTTGCGTGGTGAAATTCCATTATCACTAGCCTTGCCTCGACAAAATCTTTCTATGATTAATCACGCTCATCTACAACAAGCTCGCCAAGGCGATCGGGTCTTATTTAATCAATTACGTCAATTACGCAAACAATTATCAGATCGAGATAACATCCCACCTTATGCAGTATTTAATGATGCAACGCTTGAAGAGATGGCTCGTGAAATGCCAACTTCATTATCAGAAATGTTACAAATTAATGGAGTAGGTTTTAAAAAACTAGAGCGTTATGCACAGCCTTTTTTACATATTATTGCTGAGTATCAAAGACGTATTTAGTTTTCTTGTTTAAATGAACATTATTTTTACATTTGTTTTTCATTCTATTTTAGTTCTTATCTTATTCTATACTCCACTTATACTCCATTGGTTATTAATTTTATTTTTTTATTATATATTTGTGTGATATGAATCACAAATTTTATAAAAAAATAGAGTGTTTAATAAATATTGTGAATCTTATCACAAATTATAAAACTTTTTTTTATTAATATAATTTAACAAAAGTTAATACTGTGAACATTTGTTATATCAAAGTTGGATTAAACAACATTAGCACATGTAAGAGGAAAATTATGCAAAAACCAACAATTGCTTTAGTTCTAGGTGATCCTGCAGGTATTGGTCCTGAGTTAGTTGCAAAATTATTAGCTCAAGAAGAACAAAGGCAGAAAGCCAATGTTTTGATTATTGCGGATAAAGATGAATTACATAAAGGGATGAATATTGCGCAGCAACAATTTTCTTATGATGAAATCACAGAAGCTGACTTACCTTCATATTCTTATAAAACAGGGGTACCTGCTTTAATTTCATATAAATGTTCAAACCAACAACCATTTGAATATGGTAAAGCCACAAAACAAAGTGGAATGTATATTTTAGAAACATTGAAAAAAGCTGTTGAATATGCTCAAGCAGGATATGCTCAGTCAATCTGCTTTGCTCCATTAAATAAACAAGCAATGCATTTAGGTGGCTTGCAATATCGTGATGAGTTGCATTGGTTTGCGGAACAAACAGATTTCCATGGTTTTGTATGTGAATTAAATGTTGTTGATGATATTTGGGCAAGTCGAGTTACATCTCATATTCCATTCAAAGATATTGTTTCTAATTTATCTGTTCAAGGTGTTGTTGATTGTATCTGTTTATTAAATCAATCACTTATTCGTGCAGGAGTTACTCATCCAAAAATTGCTGTACAAGCTTTAAATCCTCATGGCGGAGAAGGTGGGGTATTCGGTAACGAAGAAATTACTATCATTAAACCAGCTATTGAACAAGCTCGTCAGAAATATGGAATTGAGTTATATGGCCCTTTCCCAAGTGATACCACTATGCATGAAGTCAAACGTTTAAACATCAATGGTGTGGTATCTATGTATCATGATCAATTTTCTACTGCACTTAAGCTACTTGGCTTTGAACGTGGGGTAACAGTTCAAGGTGGTATTCCTATTCCGATAGCTACTGCTAATCATGGTACAGCATATGATTTACATGGTAAGAATGTTGCTGTTCCAACTGCATTTGAAGCAGCCTTCAATATTGCAGTACGTATGGGTAACGGTGTACTTGAATCAGAATAAGATAATTTGGAGACATATTATGGCTAGAAACCCAAAAAAATTGCTTAATAATCCTACTGAAGTGCCATCAGAGCAGTTAGAAGGATTACTTTATGCTTGTGGCGGTAAATTATTGAAAGTAGAAGGTTATAGTGGAGTATATAGAGAAGATATTCGTAACGATCAGGTTGTAGTTGTTACTGGTGGTGGTAGTGGACATGAACCTATGTTTGCGGGTTATGTGGGACAAGGCTTGGCAGATGCTGCTGCATTAGGAGAAATTTTTGCTTCTCCATCACCTGACATCATTATTGAAACCACAAAAGCCGCAGAAAAAGGTAAAGGCGTGTTGTTCGTCTATGGTAATTATGCTGGCGATAATATGAATTTTGATATTGCAGCAGAACTACTAGAAGAAGATGGTATTCAAGTTAAAACTGTACGTGTAACAGATGATATTTCTGCAGCGCCAATTTCTAAAATGAGTGATAGACGTGGTGTTGCTGGTGATATGTATGTTTTAAAGATTGCAGGTGCAGCAGTTGAATCGGGTTACGATCTTGAACAAGTTTATGAAGCTACTAAAAAGGCTAACTTTAATACTAGAACAATAGGGGTGGCTCTAGGAGCTTGTTCTATTCCCCAAACAGGGAAATTCAACTTTGAATTAGCAGATGATGAATTGGAACTTGGTATGGGAATTCATGGTGAGCCAGGTGTTAGAAGACAAAAAATGACAACTGCTGATGAAATTAATGGTGAAATGGTTGAGCGTTTATGTAATGACATTGAATTATATAGTGGAGACAAAGTGTGTGTGACCATTAATAACCTAGGTGGTTCAACTTATACCGAATTATTAATTGCTTATCGAAAAGTTTATCAAGAATTAACGGCACGAAATATTCAAATTCATGATGTGTTAATTGGTCCTTATTGTACATCTCAAGAAATGGCTGGTTATTCAATAACTATTTTCCGTTTGGATGATGAATTACAAAAATTATATGACATGCCTTGTGATAGTTTTGCTTGGAGAAAATAACATGAATTTAACAGAAACAAGAGAAATGCTTTTATATACAGCTGAAAAAATGGTTAGTAGTGAACCAATGTTGACAGAGTTAGATTTAAAAATTGGTGATGGCGATCATGGATTAGGTATGCAACGTGGTTTTGCAGCCGTTCGTGATTTACTTACAAGTGATGCTTTTTCACCTAAAGATATTGGTGAATTATTTTTAACTGCTGGTACTAAGATGATGTCAAGCATGGGAGGAGCTTCTGGTGCGATATTCGGTACTTTATTTAGAGCTGGTGGAAAGGCGATTGCTGGCCAACAAACCTTTGATAGCACTGTACTTTCACAATTTTTAGTTGCTGGATCTACTGCTGTTTTTGCTAGAGGTGGAGCAAAACCTGGTGATAAAACAATGATTGATGCTCTAGTGGCAGCAGAAAAACAATCAGAAAAAGTGACTAATGAAGATTTAAATAGCGCATTATTAAGTGTGGCAAAAGCAGCTGAGCAGGGGGCTGAAAATACTCGTAATCAAGTTGCTGTTTTTGGACGAGCGAAGAGTTTAGGCGAGCGTTCATTAGGTCATGTTGATCCAGGTGCAGTATCTATGTCTTTAATTCTTAAATATATGTCAGACTTTGTGAATAGATAACATGATTTATTAGTTTGAGTTTTCTTTAAATCTTAATTTTAAATATACCTTGTGTATAAAGGAGAAACGTTATGACAGAACAGAAAACATCAAATGTTCGTTGGATTGTTTTTGGAATAATCTTTTTATTAGTGGTAGTGAATTTGATAGATAGAATCTCATTATCTATCGCAATTCCGACAATTGCAAAAGAATTTGATTTATCTCCGACAATGCAAGGTATTATTTTAAGCAGTTTCTTTTGGGCTTATGCTTTGTTGCAAATTCCTGGAGGTTGGTTAGTTGATAAATATGGTCCACGTAAGATGATTACAGGATCTACTTTATTGTGGGGTATATTCCAAACTCTAGCGGCATTTTCTACAGGTGGGATTTCATTATTATTTTCGCGTTTTATGCTGGGAGCAGGTGAAGCCCCGTTATTTCCAGCAGGGGGTAAGTTGAATGCAACATGGCTATCATCCAAGGAACGTGGTCGTGGTGCAGTTATTATGGATTGTGGAGGTCCTTTAGGAGCTGCTTTAGGTGGAATTATTATTGCATATATGATTGCAATTTTAGGTTCTTGGCGGCTTGTATTCGGCATTATTGGTGTACTTACTGTTTTGCTTGGAATTGTGACTTGGAAGTATTTACGAGATAACCCACAAGAACATAAAAGTGTTAATGAAAAAGAATTAAATATCATCCTTGAAGAGAAAAATAATGAGCGATTAACAGCTAATTCAGCTGATGAAACTACTTCTGTTGGTTTAGGTGTAACTATACGTTCTCTTATTGCTATTTTATTTGGTCGTGCTGCGTGGGCAATGATGTTTTTTGGATTGCTAACATGGGGACCTAGCTATTTGGCACAAGCTAGAGGATTTGACATTAAAGGTGTAGGAAATGCAACATTCATTATTTTTCTTTGCGGATCTATTGGCTCACTTTGTGGTGGCTTTTTCTCAGATTCCCTTATTAAACGAGGTATCCCGCAACGTTTAGCAGTGAAGGGAGTATTAATGGTTTCAGGTCTTAGTACTTTAATTGCCTTCTCTTGTTTACCTAGTATGAATGATCCTGTAGTTGCAATTATCACATTATCTATTGCTGCATTTTTCTTAATGTGGGGAAGTCTGTATTGGAGTTTTCCAGCACTATTGGCCCCAAAAAATAAAGTAGGGCTTATAGGTGGCATTATGAATATGGCTGGAAGTATTGGTGGTATTACAGTTCCTATTTTAGTTGGCTATATCTTACAAATGTCTAATGATTACAATAATGTTTTACTCTTCTTTGCTGGATGCTCTGTTATCTATATTTTAGGTACGTTGAGCATTCAACTAAGTAGAAATAATAAATAATGAATAAAAGGAGACTATAACTATGGAAACTAAATTATATGATGGCCCGATGATCGATGCGCATCAACATTTTTGGCAACCCCAAATTAACCCACATCCTTGGTTAGCACCAGGGGTATTAATTCCGTTTAGATATGGTGATTATACAGCAATTAAGAAAGAGTACTTGCCGCCAGATTATTTAAAAGACGCTACATCTAAACATAATGTTGTCGCAACAGTATATATAGATGCAGAATGGGATCCAAAAGATCCAATAGGAGAAACAAAATATATTCATACTGTAGCAGATAAATTCAATATGCCTAATGCGGTAGTTGCTCAAGCATGGTTACATCATGAAGATATATCAGAAGTATTGGCAAGGCAATCTGCTTTTCCGTTAGTAAGAAGTGTACGACATAAGCCTGCTGGAGCAGTAACCCCAGAGGAGGAAAAAAATGGAATACGCACTTTGATGAGTGATGATAAATGGCGCCAAGGATATTCATTATTATCGAAATTTAATTTGAATTTTGATTTGCAAACACCTTGGTGGAATTTACATGAAGCTAAACAATTAGCAGAAGATTTTCCAGAAACATTAATTATTCTGAATCATACAGGGTTGCCATCAGATCGTTCACAAGAAGGTTTAAATGCTTGGCATAAATCAATGGAACAATTATCAGATGTACCAAATGTTGTTGTGAAAATTTCAGGAATTGGATTACCTGATAAAAAATGGAGTATTGATGATAATAAATGGATTATTCAAGAAACAGTAAAAATTTTTGGTGTAGAACGTTGTATGTTTGCAAGTAATTTCCCAGTGGATAGTTTATGCGGAAGTCTTGACACAATATTCACAGGATTTAAAGAAGCTGTGAAACATTATAATTATGAAGATCAGTATAAATTATTCTTTTCGAATGCTAAGAAATTTTATCGAATTTTGATCTAAATATATAAAGTGGTGAGGTAAATATGAACAATCATTTTAAATTAGCTGTTAATACTTCTATTTATGATGGGTATGATTTAGGTACGGTATTTTCTTCTATCAAAAAATGCGGGTTTAATTATTTTGAATTGGCTTATAATCAAGGTTATGTCGGTAATTTAAATCAAGATTTATTTAGTAAAGAACATGCTGACTATATTAATCAACTTAAGAATAAATATAAGTTAGATACATTTGCTTTGGGTTGTACAATGGATCTGTCAACAGATAATTTATATGATATTTTCTCTCCTCGCCTCATATTTGCTAATTTAATTGGTGCAAAATATATTAATGTTTGTACAACTAAATTGGAAAATAAATCTAAATTAATCAGTAATTTAAAATCGTTAAAGCCATTGTTAGAGGATAATGATTGTGTTTTATGTTTGGAAAATGGTGGTGATTATAATTTTAATGCTTTTATTGATTTTAATGATGGTTTTGAAATATTGAAAGAATTAGATAGTGAAGTTTATTCTATAAATTTCGATCCGGGAAATATGGTAACTTATAATCAAAATTTAGATGTTATAGAACAATCTTTACTAGCAATAAAATATTGTCAACATTTTCATATTAAAGATGTCATTGTCGAAGATGAAAAATTTAAATTCTTACCTATAGGAAAAGGAATAATTAATTATAAAGAGATTATTCGACAGTTAGGAGAAAATAGTATTCCTTGTAGTTTAGAAATACCACTAAGAATATATAGAGAACTAGACTCAACGCCAAAAAGATTACCTAATAAAGTAGATCTTGATGTAATTGAAAAAACTCTAATTGAGTCTAAGCAATATATTAATAGTATTGTCTAGAGATAAGGTCACAAAATGGATTTAAAAGAAATTGATTTATTAACAGAAATTGCAATTGCATATTATGAGCATGAATTAACTCAAGAAGAAATTGCAAAGAAATTTAACATTTCAAGAATAAAAGTTGGACGTTTATTAAAAAAAGCAAGAGAGGAAGGAGTGGTCGAGATTAATGTCAAATACCATCCAATTTTTACCTCTCAACTAGAAAAAAGATTAATTGATGAATTTGGTATTCATAGAGCGTTAATTGCTATAGATGCACAGAATGAAAATGAACAAAGACGACAGGTAGCTGCTTTAGTGAGTTCATATTTATCACATACTTTAAAAGATGGTATGACTATCGCTGTAGGTCAAGGCCGTAATGTAGCGTCGGTTGGAGAGCATGTAGGTATTTTCCCAGCAAAATCTTGCAAGTTTATTTGTGGTATTGGTGGAGTTCAGCGAAATGGTGAACCTGTAGATGCGGATCATACGTGCAGAAATTTAGCTAGAAATTTTAGTGGCATAAATGAGACTTTATATGCACCAGCATATCTTGAGAATAAAGAGTTTAGAGATGTATTTATGAAAAATGGTGTGATTAAGGAGACTCTTGATAGGGCTAGAAAAGCTGATATTGCATTAGTTGGTATTGGTGATATGAATGAAAACAGTTACATGGTGCAATTAGGTTGGTTTACGCCACAAGAAGTAACAGAAGCAAAAATGAATTTAGGGGTGATTGGAGATATTGCTGGTTATGGCTTTTTTAACTTACAAGGCGAACCAGTAGAAACAGTGATGAGTAATAGAGTAATTGGATTAAGCCTAGAAGATTTAAGAGCAATACCTTGTGTTATTGGTATTGCATCTGAAAGTAGTAAAGCAATGGCTATATTAGGTGCATTGAGAACAGGCATTATTAATATCATTGCAACGACTGCGAACAATGTAAATACCATTCTAAATTTAACGAAAGTGTAATTATTTTAGGAGAATTTCATATGAAAATTGCGATTGGCTGTGATGAGGCAGCATATAACTTAAAAGTTGAATTGATGAAATACCTAGATACGTTAGGTATTGAATATGATGATTTTGGCGCTAAAGAAGGAGATGTTGTTTTATATCCTGATGTGGCAGAAGCTGTAGCTTTAGCAGTTGCTGAAGGAAAATATGAGCGTGCTATTTTGACCTGTGGTACAGGTATTGGTATGTGTATCACAGCAAACAAAATACCTGGTATAAGAGCTGCTGTATGTCATGATGTTTTTTCAGCAGAAAGAGCTAGAAAGAGTAACAATGCACAAATTATTTGTTTTGGGGAACGGGTAATTGGTGTTGAGTTGGCTAAATCACTATTAAAAACGTGGTTAGACTGTGACTTTGCTGGAGGTGGTTCTACACCTAAAGTTGCTAAGATCAATGAAATTGATCAGAAATATCATAGATGCTGATATTTCATAGAAAATACATAAATGTTCATTTAATAACACATAGATGAGGGTGTACTTATGAAAAAACTTAATTTTGTTTCAGCAACAGTATTGTCAGTAATTTGTTCTTCAGGTGTTTTTGCTGCAGGAACATATGAATTAGCGTTAAGTCACTATGGTTCGCCAACTGATACAGTGACTAAAGCAACAGAATTCATGGCGAAAAGAGTTAATGAATTATCTAAAGGACGAATCACTATTAAGTTACATCCAAATAGTGAGTTAGGCGCCTCAGGTACTCAGATTGATGGAACCAGAATGGGGACAATTGATATTGTTGTAGTAGGAAACCCTTATTACACAACTTTTAATGAACAACTTAATTTATTAGATTTACCATTTCTCTTTAGAGATGAAGCACATGTAGAAAAAGTTATAAATAGTGAAGTTGGTGAAAAACTTTTGGCATCTCTCGAACAATATGGATTAAAAGGATTGGCTTTTTATGAAATTGGCTTTAGAGATATTACTAATAATAAAAGGCAAGTTAAATCAGTAAAAGATCTATCACATCTCAAATTAAGAACAACTCCAAATCCAGCTCATATTGCTGCATTTAAGGAGTGGGGAGCAAATCCAACACCGATGCCATTTAATGAAGTGTATTTTTCATTAAAAACTGGAGTAATCGATGGTCAAGAAAACCCAATTCACCATATTTACAATAATAATCTTCAAGAAGTACAAAAATATTTATCTCTAACTCATCATGCTTACACTGCCGCACCAATGGCGATGAATCTAGATCGTTTTAATTCATTAGATAAAGAGGATCAAGAAATATTGTTAAAAGCAGCAAAAGAAGGGGCTGATTTAGAAAAACAATTAAATGTTGAAGAGAATAAAGTTTATCTTGAAAAATTAAAACAACAAGGTATGGAAGTTGAAGAATCTCCTGATGTAGCTTCTTTCCAAGCAGGTGCTAAGAAAGCATGGGATGACTATGCTAAGAAATTTGGTGATCAAGACATTAAGAAAATTTCTGAAACTAAATAATATGTAATTTTGATCTTTATCTATATAAGGAGGAAGAGACATTATGATTGAGAAATATGAAAATTTTATTAATAAGACATTTTTATCTTTAGGATGTCTCTTTTTTCTTATTCTTGTTGTAATGACTTTTATTCAAGTAATTACTAGATATGTTATTAATATTTCATTCCCTTGGGCAGAAGAGTTTTTAAGATTCTGTTATACCTATATGATTTTGTTTGGAATATTAACAACAACACAAATACAAGTACCTCTATTAAGAATAGTTATATTTGAGAAATTTAAATATGGATGGTTATTATCATCGGTATTATATATTGTGATGTTGATTTCATTAGTCTTATTAATTAAAGGTGGAATTAAATTATATGGTATGAATCTGAATAGTTATTATTCTGCATTTAAAATTTCAATTTCTTGGGTCTATGTTCCATTTATTCTATGTTTATCTCTTGAAATTATCAGAATTATTATTGCTTTTATATCATTAGCAAAAACTAAAGTAGTGGGGGAATTATAATGTCATTTATTGTTTTATTGGGAGTTATGTTTATTTTAACTGTCCTTGGATTACCATTATTTTATAGTATTATTTTTTCCTCGATTGTTACATTATTTTTATATTTACCTTATGTACCAGTAACTATTGTTGCTCAACAAGTGATGCAAGGAATTGATACCAATGCTTTACAAGCGTTAGCTTTCTTTTTCTTAGCTGGCGAGTTGATGAGCGTTGGTGGAATTACAACACGTATTATTCGTTTTGTGACATCATTTATTGGACGGTGGAAAGGTTCATTAGCGTATATTAATATTTTTTCTAGTTTATTTTTTGGATCTATTAGTGGGTCAGCGGTTGCCTCAACAGCTGCAATTGGTAGTTCATTAATTCCTGAGATGAAAAAGAATAATTATCCAGCGCCTTTTGCTGCTGCTTTAACACAATCAGCATCAATCATTGGACCAATTATTCCACCAAGTGTACCGATGATCGTATTTGCTGCATTAGCTGGTGCAGGTGTCTCTGTTGGAAAAATGTTTTTATCTGGAGTTATACCAGGATTATTAATTGCGCTTACACTGCTCCTAGTTACTTTTGTGATTTCTAAAGCTAAAGGATTTGGCAATCAAGCAACATCTTTTAGTTGGAAGGAAGTTAAGGAGAGTTCAAAAGATGCTATTTGGGCTTTATTTTGTCCAATTATCATTTTATATGGAATTATTTCTGGTATCTTTACTGCGACTGAAGCTGGTGCCGTATCTGTAGTGTACGCTTATTTAGTTGGAACATTTATTTATAAAGAATTAAGTATAGAAAGACTCAAGAAAGCGTTGATTTCATCTTTAAAAGGTACAATAACTGTAATGTTAATTGTTGGTGCGTCATCAATCTTTGCTTGGGTTATTGCAAGACTACAAATTAGCCATCAAGTTGCGAGTTATGTGTCAGAAATTTGTTCATCTCCTTTATCTGCATTAATTTTAATCAATGTAATTGTTCTCTTTATTGGAATGATTATGGATCCTACGGCGGCATTAACAATATTAGTTCCAGTGTTTATGCCAATTATTAACCAATTTGGTATTTCACCTATCCATTTTGGTTTAGTAATTATTTTAAATTTAATGATAGGGTTAATAACCCCTCCAGTCGGTTATTTAATATATTTATCTGCAAATATTGCTGAGTGTGAACCGATAAAAGTCTTGAAGAGTAGTGTTCCATATTTATTATCCTTATTAGGGTTATTAGTAATTTTAATATTGGTACCAGAGTTCAGTACTTATTTACCAAATGTATTCTTTGAATAAATGGGAGATTCATTATGGAAAAAGATTGGGTTGACTTATCTATGCCTATCTCAAATAAACATGTGCGTTGGAAAACAGTTATTGAGAAAAAAGGTAATTTTGATAGTGGAGATCTGTTTGAAGCTACACAAATACAAGTATCTTGTCATGCGTTTACCCATATGGATGCATTAAGTCATATTAGTAAGGGTGGATATAATATATTGGATATTAATCCAAACACTTATATTGGTGAATTTTATATTTTAGATCTTGCAAAATATATTATGGAAAACTTTGCGATTACGGCGGAATTATTAAAAAGTATTTGGCCAAAAAGTAATCCAGATAAAGTTATTTTTAAAACACATTGGGATACTTTTTATAGTTATAACTCAAAAGAGTTTTGGACTAAATCACCTTATTTAACAGAAGATGCTGTAATATTTATGAAAAATAAAAATATTACTATTGTAGCATTTGATTTTCCTCAGGATTATCCAATTAGATTTTGGGTAGAAAATAAGATTGATAAACCATTAGAAAAACATACAACGCATTATCATTTATTATCTAAAGGAGTAACTCTAGTAGAGTATATTTGTAATACAAAAAGTATTACTAGTAATAAAGTATATGCTGTAATGGTACCAATAGCTATTGAAAATGCTGATGGTTCTCCTTGTAGGGTATTAGTAAAAAATATTAAGGAATAAATAAATGAAAAGTAAAATTTATTTTGGTACTAATCTTAAAATGTATAAAGGGAACAAAGATGTTATTCATTATTTGTCAAAATTAGGGGATTTATATCAAAAGGATGTTAAGTCTAATAGTACAGAATTATTCGTAATACCATCATATACAACATTAAGTGATGCGACTAGATTAGTAAAAGATGAGTTAAATAATTCGATTGTTATTGGTGCACAGAATATGTGTCATGCTGATTCTGGACAGTTTACTGGAGAAATATCGCCATTAATGCTAAAGGAGCTAGACGTTCAATTAGTAATGATAGGGCATTCTGAACGACGTCATATTTTTAGAGAAACGGATGAAGAAGAAAATAAAAAAGTGCTTTCAGCATTAAAGCATAAATTTATTACTTTGTTGTGTATTGGTGAAACATTAGAACAAAAAGAATTTGGTATTTCTGATGAAGTGTTAATGTCACAACTTAAGATCGGTTTAAATGGGGTCACTAAAGAACAAATATCACTTGTTAGAGTAGCTTATGAACCTGTTTGGGCTATTGGCGAACATGGTATTCCTGCTTCTGCAGAATATGCAGAAGAAAAACATGCTGTTATTAAGCAATGTCTGTATGAAATGTTTGGTAAAGAAGGATTAGATATTCCTGTACTATATGGTGGAAGTGTTAATCCCGATAATGCGAATAAATTGATTAATAAAAAACATATTGATGGATTATTTGTTGGTAGAAGTGCTTGGAATGCGGAAAATTTTGTTGATTTAATAAAAGGTGCATTAAAGTCGTTAACTAATAATAAAGATGACAATAATGAATTTTATGAAATTGCTACTAAATTAATTGAATATTTAGGTGGCAAGAAAAATATTATTGCTTTAACACATTGTGCAACAAGAATCAGAGTTGTATTAAATAATCCAGAAAATATAGATAAAAATAAAATAGAAAAATTAGAATTAGTAAAAGGTTTATTCTCTATTACTAATCAATATCAAATTATTTTTGGGAAGGATATTGTTGATATTGTATATCAGAAAATGCAAGAACAACTTTGATAAAGAATTTTATAATCAATATTCAGGAGAAATAGAAATGGTAAATCAATTAGATGTATTAAGAAAATTAACTGTGGTTGTAGCAGATACTGGTGATATCGAAGCAATCAAAAACTACCAACCAGAAGATGCCACAACTAATCCATCACTTGTATTAAGCGCTTCTCAATTACCACAATATGCTTCATTAATTGATGAAGCGGTGGCTTATGCGAAAAGTAAAAGTGCAGATAAAGCTCAACAACTGATTGATGCAGAAGATAAATTAGCAGTAAATATTGGCTTAGAAATTTTGAAAATTGTCCCAGGACGTATTTCAACTGAAGTAGATGCACGTCTTTCTTATGATACACAAGCAACAGTAGAAAAAGCACGTAAGCTTATTTCGCTTTATAACGAAGCAGGTATCAGTAATGATCGTATTTTGATTAAAATTGCGTCAACATGGCAAGGTATTCGTGCAGCGGAGATTCTGGAAAAAGAAGGAATTAACTGTAACTTAACGTTGTTATTCTCTGAAGCACAAGCGCGGGCATGTGCGGAAGCTGGTGTGTACTTAATTTCGCCATTTGTTGGTCGTATTTTAGACTGGTATAAAGCGAATAGGGATAAAAAAGAGTTTGCACCAAGTGAAGATCCAGGCGTAATTTCTGTGACGAAAATCTATAACTATTACAAACAATATGGTTATAAAACAGTAGTGATGGGAGCGAGCTTCCGTAATATTGGAGAAATTACTGAATTAGCAGGTTGTGACCGTTTAACTATTTCTCCTGCATTATTAAAAGAATTACAAGAGAGTCATGAAGAATTACCACGTAAACTTGATTATCAAGGTGAAGTGTTACCTCGCCCAGCAGCAATGACAGAAGCGGAATTCTATTGGCAACATAATATGGATGCAATGGCCGTGGAAAAATTAGCTGAAGGTATCCGTAAATTTGCTGCAGATATTGAGAAATTAGAAGCAATGCTTCTCGTAAAACTTTAATTTTAACAAAGAATATAGGGGTGAATTTATGCCTACAAGAAGAGAACGTGCGAATGCGATCCGCTTTTTAAGTATGGATGCAGTACAAAAAGCAAAATCAGGACATCCAGGTGCCCCAATGGGAA
>NZ_JBHLWA010000026.1:0-4454 GCF_042433085.1 Gallibacterium melopsittaci | reverse complement strand
GTGTGTGATAGACTTAAATCGGCATTGGCCTTCGTGGACATTGATATTTCCTCCTATATTTTGAATTTTGGTTATCAGCCTTATTCATTATATAGTGAGGATTTTTCTTTTCACCGTTTAAGCTTTTTGATTCCATACGCATAGCGTATGGTTTTTATAGCTAGACTTTGTCTAGCTATAACAAAAAAGTGCGGTAATTTTGACCGCACTTTTTCTATCATAGATTTAAAATGATAATCGCATAAAGTTTGATTGCGTACTTATTAAATTAAGATTTAAGTGTTGAATAGTAGATAGTTTTAGGTGGTCTTATAATTCAAGGAATATGAAACAATAAAAATAAAACTTAAAAGTATCTATAGAACAAATTCAATCTAAGCGAATAAGAATCTATTTAAGTAAAAATTCAAATATTGAAAATTATTAATGATCATATTAATATGATAAAGCTAAACTTTTTAATTGTTAAGCATGAATTATTAGATGGAGAAAAACAATGAAAGAAACAAAAAATTCAGCTTTAACAATAGCAAAAGCTTATCATTACCAAAGTATAGTGGCACTTTATCAATGCTTTAAAATGAGGGAAGGTGATTTAATTTATATTGAAAAAGACGGTGATATAAGCCATATTTCCAATCACCCGAATATCAGTACTCAAATCGAAGTAAAAGATATTAAAGCATCACTTACTGATCTGCATGAAAGTTTTTGGAAAACGCTTAAAAACTGGCTAGCTCCTGAATTTAATCACCATCAATATAAAACACTAGTTTTACATACAACACAGCTTTTTGGTAAAACAACTAAACTCATCCATTGGAACAATAGTGATGCAAAAAATAGATTAAAGATACTTCAAGAGATATACTCAAATATATCTAAACCTAATGATATACATAACAATGTTATTAATACCAATAAATATATATTATTAGAGATTATTAGCAAAGTTATACTGTGCACTGAATCTGATGATAAAGATGAAATATTAAGTGAAATTCGAAATGCTTATTTGCGTGGAATACCCAAAAATAATCAGCACCGTTTTATTGAAAGCTTAATAGGATTTATTTATCAACTTGCCAATGGGAATACATGGTCTATTTCTTGTGAAGTATTTAATGAAAAACTTATTGATTTAACAAGTCAATTCTCTAGAAAAGAATTCACTTTTCCTGAATTTACAGGAATTCCTGCTAGTGAACAGGAAGTTAAAGAGAACGAAGACAAAACATTTGTAATAAAAATTAAAGATATTAATTATGATGAAGTCATTCATGAAGCAATAGGAAATTGGTTGGAGTTTATTCAATCACTAAATCAAGAATTAGATAATAGTCCGGTGTACCATGAGAAGACAAAAAAATATCAAGATGAATTGATTAGACGATATAAAAATAGGCATAGAAGAGCTATAAGAAATGCTCAAGATCCTAAGGATTTTTATGATAGCATCATTGATGAGATTCCATTCCCCATAGGTAATGATAACCCTCCAGCTCCATATCGTAATGGTATTATTCATGAATCAATGGATACATATAATGAACTAAAATGGGATACTAAATAATGAATACAATAGAAGCTTTATATGTATTAAAATATAATCCATTTAAGTATGGTAAATATTTAGCAACCTTCTATAGTAAGCTTTCTGGCGTAGAGCAGAATTTGTTACTTTCCCCATTATTAATTCCTTTACTAACCCATCCAATATTTAAAGAGAAAATTAAAAATTGTAAAAGCACAAGTTCTTTGCACACTATCTTTTTTAGCAATTATAAAGAATTATATGATTTGCAAGAGCGAATAAACTCATTTAAAGCGCTAACTATTGAGAGTATTCATTATTGCTTAATAAATGAATGGATTAAAATTAATATAGATAATCTATCTATTACTTCTGAGCAAGATGTTCACGATATCAGAATTGCAGAAAAACTTGCTCGGTTGCTTAGCAACCATACAATCCAAGATATATATTCAGTTTTAGGAGTAAAGCCATGAAAACAATTATCCGTGAAATTGGTTTAGTGGATAAACATGGAAGGATTCACCGTGTTCAGTTGCAAGAGGGGCTAAATATTATTACAGGAAAATCTTCCACAGGAAAGAGTGCATTAATTGAAGTTTTTGACTATTGCTTTGGCGGAAAAGATACTATCCCAGTTGGTGTAATCACAAATAATACTGAAATATATTATTTATACTTGCAAATTCAAGAAGAATATTTTGTTATTGGTAGACAAAAAAATGATGGCAAAGGATTTTTTAAGCGAGAAGATGCTTATATATCCAACAAAATATCTTCCACTTATTTTACACAAAATAATTTCTTGTCTCAAAAGCTCTATAAAGAGCAACTAACCAAACTATTTATAGATATCAGTAATGTAGATGAATCTTTAGTTGCACAAGAAATTAGAGGAAGGCCTGCCCCAACACCATCTATTAGAAGTTTTACCTCATTTATCTTACAACATCAAAATTTAATTGCGAACAAACATGCTATATTCTACCGATTTGATGAAAAAGAAAAAAGAGAGCAAGTAATAGAGCATACTAAAATATTCTTAGGTTTTGTTAATCAGGAGTATTTTATCCTTTCCCAAGAAATAGAATCATTACAATTACAAATTAAAAAACTGCAAAGAGAAAAAAGTATTATCGATAAATATATTGAAGAAAATAATTCAAGTATACAAAATCAACTTAACTTACTTTACTCTTTAATGGGTTCGGATAAAAAACCAATTACAATAGGTAATATTAAAACAAATGCTAATAATTCAAAGCTATCATTAGACAATTTTATAGTAGATGAAAATATTGTTTATGATTCTAATAAAGATATTCAGTATTTCACTCGATTATCAAGAGAAATTATCGAATATGACAATAAGAAAAGAAGATTATCTATTAAACGAGAATCTATTAGAAAGCATTTGCAAATAGAACAAGATGTATCAAAAAACCTATCATCGCAGGAAAAAATAGGAAGTGCTCAGATAGGAGTTTCTGTATGCCCTTTTTGTTTATCAGAAAAAGATAGCTTACCTATTCAAGCAGAAAAACTAACACAGGCTATACAAAAAATATCAACAGACCTTACTCAAAATCTAACATTAAAATCTCATTTAGAAATAGAACTACAAGAACTTACAAAAGAAATTAAAGAGCTTGATGGTAAAATCAGAGAATTGAGAAGTATAAAAAATAAGCTTGAAAATGAAAGCAAACTAGTTCAGCAAGCCAAAAGTAAATATGAACAAATTATAATGGTTAAGGCAAGCCTATTTGCTATGCTTGATATTCTTTCTCGTAAACAAACAGGGCAAACGGGTGAAGAACAAATTATGGAGCTAAATTCAAAATTAGAGGCATTGAAAAAGGATTTAGATAAATATAATTTATCTAAAGATATAGCAAAAGCAGAAAATAGAATAAATCAGATTATGAGTGATATTGGAAAATATTTTGATTTTGAGGAGTTTTATAAGCCTATTAGGCTAAAGTTTTCCTTATCTAGTTTTGAACTATATTATGAAAGTTCCAAAGGAAAAATTTACTTACGCTCAATGGGAAGCGGTGCTAATTGGTTATACTGTCATATCACTTTATTTTTAGCACTACATCAATATTTTATTGAACTGGGAAATCAGTGTGTTATTCCATCAATTCTATTTTTAGATCAGCCAACACAGGTTTATTTTCCTGATTTTCAAAATGATACTGATGAGATATTTGATATAAAAAAATTAGAGCGTAAGCGTGAAATTGATAGTGATATTCAATCCGTCACTAAACTTTTTACTAAACTGGCTCAATATTGCGATAACCTAAAACAGCACTATGGATATTCTCCTCAAATTATTGTTACAGATCACGTGGATAATTTAGATTTAGACGGGTATCAGTTTGAAGATTTTGTACGACATCGATGGAGAAGAATGGGATTCATAAGACAATAAAATGAATGAAAATAATATATTATGTATCTTAAGATAAAGTATTTTATTTTCTAACTATCTGAAAAATTAAAATTTATAAATGCAGTCAGATTTTTGAATATAGTATTTATGAGATTAGATTTTGCCAATGTATAGAATACTTGTGTCTGACAATAAAGTTTAATATCAGCAAAATGCGGTAGATAGCAGTGAAATGCAGTTCGTGCCACGGCAGTATGAACGGGGTTTTGTGTAAGCAAATTTTGCTTAATTGTCTAAAAAACACGGCTTTGTGAATATATCTCAAGCCGTGTTTTTTATTATAGCTAGACAAAGTCTAGCTATAAAAACCATACGCTATGCGTATGGAATCAAAAAGCTTAAGCGGTGAAAAGAAAAATCCTCACTATATAATGAATAAGGCTGACAACCAAAATTCAAAATATAGGAGGAAATATCAATGTCCACGAAGGCCAATGCCGATTTAAGTCTATCACACAC
>NZ_JBHLWA010000025.1:0-2543 GCF_042433085.1 Gallibacterium melopsittaci | reverse complement strand
CAGAGGAACTGACTGAAGCCCAAAAACAAACCGTCTCTACTTTAAGCCAACTGGCGAGTGGTTTAGCAGGCGGACTCATTAGCGACACTACCGCAGGGGCGATTAATTCGGCGGAAATTGGTAAACGGGCTGTAGAGAATAACTATCTATTTAGGCACGAAGCCGAAGAATTAGTCCGTTTGATGAAAGAAAAAGCGGAATGTGAGGCACAAGGAAAAAATTGCCAAGCTATTCAAGATAAAATTACTCAACTCCATCTCAAAGATATTGAACGTAATAATCGTTTAGATGCTTCCTGTCGTCAAGGTATGAGTGCAGAATGTGCAAGTGAACTTGTCACACTTTCTGCTGCCTTTAAAAGTTTTCAGGGGTATATGCTAGAGGCAGATAATCCTGTAATGAATAGCCAGTATCGCCAAGTGGCTATCCTGTATGGTGAAGAAAAACGACAACATACAGAAGATGTGGCAAAAGTAGCGTTGATGAAATTAGTAAAAGACAATATTGAAGGTTCATCAGAACTCATTTCTATTACAACGCAAGCTTTACTAGGTAATAAGCAATCTCAAGCTCAATTAAGAGAGTTGAGTGAAGCAATAAAAACCTTAATAGATTCTCCTATAAATACTCTTTCAGAAAGTATTAAATCTGAGTTAGCCGAAGCTGATAGATTAGAACAAAATGGTCAAATAAGGGAAGCAGAGATTCTGCGGATGAAGACTTATTTATCAACAGAACTTGGTGTTTTAGGTGGATTAACAGGAGGAAATCAGTTAATTCAACAAGGAGCCAAGGGAGCTATTCGATTAGGCAAATTGGGACTTTCTACGAAAGCGATTGCTAATAAAAATGTAGGAATTCAGTGGGGAGAGGGTATTATCAAACAAGGAAAACCTTGGGAAAGTTATCTTATGTCTTTCTTGCCAGAAGGAACGATAAATTTAAATGATATTAAACCAAACTTTAAAACATTTGATCATTTATTACCTGATGGAACAGCCATTAGTGCAAAAACAATGGATACCATAGGCAGTAAAACTTATCAAAACCCAAGTCGTATTACTTCACAGCTAAATAGATATGTAGATGATATGGTTAATTTTAAAGAAGATGGAAAAGGAGAATATAGACTTAAAAATGAAAAAATTCATAATAAAGAAATATACTTGGCAATTCCTAAAGGAAGTAGTAAAGAACAAATTGAAGCTATTAATAAATCTATTAAATATGCTGAGTCTAATGGAGTTAAAATTATTATTAAGGAGATTAAATAAAATGAATGTTAATAAAGGAATATTAGTTAGAAAAAATAATGAATTTATATTAGTTACTTCATATTTAATATCATTAATTGATGTTACAGATCCTGAACAAGATTTTATTTATCTCCCAATAGATATTTCTTTTGATGATCTGGGTGCAATGATAAAGAAAAAACTATCCGCCAGCAAGGTATTGAATAATGAAGAATTTTCAAAGATTATGAATTCAGACAAAATAAAAAAACTTGATAAAAATCTAGAAATAGATATGAAAAAGAAATTTAATTATAAAAATAGAAAATCTATTTATCAATATATGGATTTTTTGACTATAGATATAAATAACAATAAAATTATTATTAAACCAAAACATCAAGATAGTTTAGATGGATTTACAACATTGAAAAATAGTGAAGGAGAAATTACACAATTTGAATATCCTCTAACCATAACAGATGAAGAACTAGGAAAAGCTACAATGGATGCATTTGAGTATTGTACCAGTATTTATTCTTTTATAAGGGAGAATAGTTCGAAATAATATTTTGGTATTGAAGGCTCAATCCAAAAAGGCAACGGCCATGAAAACAGTGATGCCGTCATTCAACGCAACACCACTCTTCAAGGTCAAGCTGTGCAGTTACGCAGTGGCGAAGATACTGCCTTAAAAGGTGCGGTCGTTACTGGTGATAAGGTTAATGTTGAGGTTGGCAACAATCTTGTAGTAGAAAGCCGCCAAGATAGCCAACAGTATGATAGTAAACAATCACAAGGTGGAGTAAGTGCTGGCGTATCGGTGATAGGCAGTGGCTCTTATGCGTCTGTCAATGGCAGCCTCAATCAAGGTAAACTCAATTATGCACAAGTTGAAACTCAAAGCGGGTTACACGCAGGTGAAGCAGGGTTAACTGTCAATGTGGCAGGTAATACACACTTAAAAGGGGCTATTGTTGATAGTCAAGCGAGCCAAGAGAAAAACCGCTTTACCACAGGTAGCTTAACCTCAGAAAATATTGAGAATCACAGTGAAGCCAAAGTGGAATCTATCGGCGGTGGGCTTTCTACTGACCCAACGCAAAATATTGTTAATGGCTTAGCAACAGGCTTAAGTGCCTTAGGAAATATCAATAAACAAGACAGCAGCACCACCCACAGTGCGGTGGGTAGCAATATTCAGCTTACCACGCAACAAGGTGATATCCCGACTTCCCTTTCTCGCGATACCACAACAGCAAACGAACAAGTTGATAAAACCGAGATTGCTGACCTGAAAACGCGTCA
>NZ_JBHLWA010000024.1:64713-118894 GCF_042433085.1 Gallibacterium melopsittaci | reverse complement strand
GGTTATATTTGGTCATAAAAAATCTGCACCTCTGTCTGTTGGATAATAAGTCCAACTTTAGGGGTGCAGATCAGATGGCTAGACCTTAATTTTTTAAAACTTATAAGTTAAAGTAGCATTAATATTACGTCCTGCGCCATAATAGCAATAGTAATCACAACCTGCGAGATAACGGCGGTTACCTACATTCTCTACATTAAGTTGCGTACTCCAATTTGGCGTAAATTGATAACGAGCCATTAAATCCACTAATGTTGCAGATGGCACTTCTCTACCCGAATAGAGTGAGCCTTGTGCTGTCACACTCTTACCAATATAACGCACACCTGCACCAACAGTTAAACCGTTTAACATACCTTTATCAAAGGTATAATCTGTTTTTGCAGCAAAAGTATGTTTCGGTAATAATGGATTGCGTACATCGCCTGTATTGGTACGAGTAATCGATTTAAGGTAAGTATAAGCTAAACTGACATTCCAATTTTGTAGCACATTCACATCTGCTTGTACTTCAATTCCTTTGCGATAAACAGGATCTTTGTTACTTTCTGTTGCTCCTACACCATTAGAAATTAATGCACCTTTATCTTTGGCTCTAAATCCAGCAAAAGTAATCGAACCATCTAACCAACTAGGTAAATATTTAATTCCAGCTTCATATTGATGTGTAATATTTGGATCATAAAGTGTCTGATTACCACTTAATCCTACAGGTAAAGAAAATGATTCACTATAGCTAATATATGGATTTAAACCAAACGGCATCTCATACATTAATGAACCAGAATAAGAAGTGTAATTATTTTTAACTGTTTGCGTAGAAGTATATTCATCTTGTTTAGCTCGATCATGGCGTATACCAAGGTTTAATACCACCGTATCAAAGAAACGGCTTTGATTTTGTAAATAAAGTCCTAATTGGCGTGCCGTAATCGTTGCATATGGCGCTGAACTTACGTTCTGATTTTGGTTATAGCCTGAGTGGACATTAAAAGCATTAGTACTACTCGTACTACCAAACAAGGTATAAAATGCATTCACTTTTTGATGACGATAATCAACTCCCACACTTACTGTATTTTTAAACCAATCTTGCTCAAACTGCCAGTTGATATGATTATCTAAAACGTGAGATTTTAAGGTACCATTATTATAAACAACACCACGTATTACATCATAGGTTGTCGAATCAACGGAAGGATAGACATAAGAACCACGATGGAAATTATTAACATATGAATAACGATAGCTACTGCTAAAAGAGAGATTATCAGTAAATTGATGATTTAACTCATAACCAATATTGTATTGACGATTATATTCTCTATCGTTAATTGGATCTCCTAAATTAGTGGAACGACTGATATATTCTCCATTAGGAAATGCCACTAAACTTCCCTCCTGTGGTAAGAAGTTTGAACTAGGAATCCCTTTATCAAATTGATAACTGGTTAATAAAGTGAAACGAGTACGATCACTGATGTCCCATTCTACTGTTGGCGAAATATAGAAAGTGCTATTTTTAGTTCCTTCCCACTGTCCATCTTTTGCACCATATGAACTTACTAAGCGATAACGTAAACTTTCATCACCATTGATAGCACCTGTATAATCTGCGGCAAAACCATATTGAGTATTATTCCCCATATTTATTTTGAACTCGCCCTTACCAATTTGTTCTTTGTGTGGACGTTTAGTCACATAGTTAATTAAACCACCAGATTTCGCTGCCCCAAAGGTCATTGCATCCGCCCCTTTGGTGATCTCTATCGCTTCTAACGCAAAAGCATTCGTATAAGGAGTAAAGAAACCATAACTAAACAAAGGTAAACCATCTACTGCTTGCGTAACTTCAGTACCACGCACTCTAAACCAGTTGGTATTTGTATCTTCACCAAATACTTGATTTTGGAAACCAGATTGATAACGACCAATTTCGTCCATTTTGCTAATATTTTGCTGATCAAGCTGTTCACGTGTCATGGCAACAGCTGATTTTGCTTGATATACAGGGACTTCTCCCATACGGTACATTGAACCAGCCACCACATCAATCGCATCCAACTCCTGCGTTTCTTCTGCCATTGCTGGATTTATTGATAGCAACAATGCCGTTGATAGTAACGATAATTTAAATATTTTCTTTTGCATAAAAGCTCCTTAGGTTACTTAAAGATGAATAAAAAGTTAGTTAATTATTTTGCATTTACGCTAAACGTATAAGTGCTATATAACTTACGTTTTTGGCAAATCTTTTGATCTGGATATGGCATTTCATAAGATGTCTTAATCTTCCAGATTCCCGCTAATGCTGGAATAATATTAATTTTTCCTTGTGTATCAGTTTTTCCTGAAAAGGCTTGTGGTTCACGATGATCATAAACCGCTTTTTCATCTAATTTAGTAAATTCATTGGTAGTACCAATCACCACAACCTCTTTTGCTGGTTTGCCGTTATAGAGAACTTGAAAAGGCACCGCTTCTAAAGGACGGATATCTGTAGGATCAACTAATGGCACAATTTCTAACGGTAAGCCAACTGGGGCAATCGCAAAATCACTCACATCACCTCCTGTATTAATATAGGTGGTAGCAAACATACTAGACTCTTCACAATAATTCGTATCTTGCATTTGTGTTAAGTTTTCACGTTTCCACCCTTTCGCATTTTTTGACCAAAATGTCGGTTTATAGCTAGCAGAAATTTTATATTCACCTGCAGATAAATTCTGTTTAGTAACATAATGATAGTTTTCACCTTGTTGGGTTAAGGTTTCTTTACTACCATCAACCATGTGTAACACCAATGGATCAAAAATATTGAGTCGGCTTTCTGCAATAGGTTCACCTAATGGAAAACGATCACCATAACCCAACACGGCCTGTAAAGGTTTGCCAGCTGTAACTTGTTGTCCATATACCCAAAGATCATGTGCTTGAGCAGCAAATGGAAGCGATACCCCACAAAATAAACTAATTAAATGACGTTTTTTCATAACTTACTCCTGTAGTGATTAAATAAATTACAACTTTCTGACCAACAGTAAGAAATACATTCCGCCCAGCAAGGTTGCAACCAATCCAGCTGGAATTTCATAGGGAAAAAGTACTTGTCGTCCTAGCCAATCCGCTAATACCATCACAATACCGCCAAGTAATGCACTACTAATGAGTTGTGAACGTGCATGATAAAAGCCTAAAAATTTTGCAAAATGAGGTGCAAGCAGCCCTATAAAACTTAATGGTCCAATCATCAACGTTGCGATTGCCGTTAATCCAGCACTAAATAAAATTAACCACCAACGTACATAAGTAAGATTTAACCCCAACGATTGTGCCATCACAGCTTGCAAACTTAGTAAATCTAACCATTTTGCGATAAGTAATGCAGCGACTATAGCAACCGTAGCAACAAGTAATAAGTACGCTGCTAAGGAACTTTCTGCATAGTAAGTTGAACCAGATGTCCAGCTTAATAATTGTTGTAAACGAAAATCACCACTTGCTAAGATGATGCGTTGTACTGCATCAAACAACGCCGTTAAACTCATACCTGTCAGTAATATACGTTCAGCTAACATGCCCGAACGGTGATTTAAACCAATAAGTAGGCACAAAACAATTAATGCACCAATCACACCAGCGATCCAAAAATCCACAATATTCGCTTGGGCAAATAGAAAAATAACCACTAATACCCCAAAACTAACACCTGATGTAATCCCTAATAATTCAGGACTTGCCATGGCATTAAAACTGATACGTTGTAATAATACGCCAGCTAACGCTAATAACACACCTGCAACAAAGGCATAACTGAGACGAGGATAACGTAACGTAAGCAGTGATTGTTGCCAACTAACCTGCCAGCCTTCATCACTACGTCCCACAGTTAATGCTAATATCAATACTAACAATAACGCAAATAAAATTATCCAAGCATAATGACGCTGTGGCAGACGAACATCAGAATGAGAATGTGTGGTTTGTAGATGCCGTCCTTGTGGTAAATATTTAAACATCAACCAAAGTAATAGTGGTGTTCCAATAAGCGAAGTTACTGCACCTGTTGGTAAATTTAGCTGATAATATTCTAATAAAAGCTGCAAAATGAGATCAGTGATGAGTAATAGCATTGCTGCAAGATAAGCAGTTTGCAGCATTTGCATTTTAAATGTGCGAATACCTAATTGGCGACTTAATGCAGCAGCAATAAAACCAATAAACCCGAGCATTCCGACTCGACTTACCACAATCGCAACTAAATAAGCGGCTAACAATAACCCAATAACACGTACTTTTTGTACTGATACTCCTAAACTTTTAGCATTACTTTCGTTTAAGCCTAAAATTGCTAATGGACGTTGTAATATTGCCAATAACAATATTGCTGGCAGTAATAATCCAAATAGTTGCCAACTATCAAGCCAACTTTCCTGTACTAATGATCCTGCACCCCAGATCATTAAACCGCGCGATTCTTCTGGATAAAACAACATAAGTGTGGCACTGATTGCACCAAAATAGAGATTGACAACTAACCCTGCCAAAATAAGCAATAACGGCGATAAAGTTTGTCGCCACGCTAATAGAAAAACGGTAACTAACGCAAGCAGAGCCCCTAAAAAAGCAATTATCGTTGTCCCCCAAGAGAGTAAATGAGGTACAAATAATGTGGCAATAAACAGCAAGAATTGTGCACCACTCCCTACACCTAATGTACTATCTGAAGCTAACGGATTATTAACAATTTGTTGTAGCAATAAACTTGCTAAACCAAGTGCTATACCAGCAAGAATTGCCATGATCATTCGTGGTAAGGTATAGTTTTGGATCAATAACCATGCCAACGATTTAACCTCTATTGCACTATCCTGCTGCGGTAATTGCAATGCAAATAGTCCTAAAATAAGCAATATGGCTATCAGTAGTAAGCAACTATTCCAGACAATAAATTTACGCTTTACCATGCTTCACCTCCTTGCTGTAATGCTTGGGTTAACGCCAGTGCAAAACGTTGTGCGGAAGGTAAACCACCAAATGTCCAAATGGTTGGAAGTACAATTGGATCTTTTGCCATTGGTAAACGTTGCCATAAGCTATTATGTGCCAGTGCTGTCGGTACATTAATTGGGTAAGGTTTTATTACTACTAAACGGCTATTTTTTGCTAATTGTGCTAACTGATGAATATCAATTGTGCTAGTCCCCCAAATACCAACAGGAGCTTGCCACGCATTCTGCAATCCTAATTTCATCGCAACAGCACCTAACAAGCTATTTTCACCATATACCCGTAAGTGTCGTGCATCATCAAACTGTACCATTAGGACTGGGCGTGCTGTCATCGCAGTTATTTGTGCCTTTAATTTTTGTAATAATTGTTCTGTTTGTTGGATTAATTGCTCACCTCGTTCAGGTTGTCCAATTAAGGCAGCTATTTGGCGTGTTGCGGCAAGTTGATTTTGCCAAATACTTCCTGTGCGATAAAAATCAACAATGATGACATTGTCTTGCCCAACATACGTTGCCAATATTGGCGTTAAACTGGCATACATTGAACTATTGATAAACTTATCTAGTTGCAATGTAACTAATAATTCACGATTAGGCATCAAACGCGATCCTAAATCGACTGTTTCAGAAGGCAACTCTGGAATAACGACCCATTGACGATAACTTTGTGCATCACCTACCGCAATCGGTGCATTAGATAATGCAATTAAGGTTTCACTTACTGTCCAATCTAATGAAGCCAAACGTAATTGGTTAGAATTTGCACTACTACCAAGATGAACCATTAATAGACTTAATAAAAGCAAAATACGCTTTAACACGCTTTCCATCACTGATACTCCCTTCTAATAAAATGCAACTGGGGTATCAGCTACTGATGGATGAGAAATCACATTTAAATCAATGTGGTAAATTTTTTTAAGCTGTGTATTAGTCATTAACGTTTGTGGTGTTCCTTGCATTAATAATTGTCCATTTTGCAAGGCGATCAGTTGATCACAAAACCGTGCTGCCAGATTAATATCGTGGATAACAATCACCACACCAATTTGAAGCTGTTGTGTGAGTTGTTGAATTAATTGCATCACTTCCACTTGATGCGCAATATCTAATGCAGCAAGCGGTTCATCCAGCAATAAAAAGCGACTTTGTTGTGCCAGTAACATCGCCAACCAAGCTCGTGAACGTTCACCACCAGATAATGTATCCACTAATTGATCTGCATAACGCTGCATATTAGTACGTTGTAATGCTTCAGTTATTGCTTGTTGATCCTTTTCTGAATGACGACCTAACAAACCTTGCCAAGCATAACGTCCCATTTGTAGTAACTCTTTAACTTTTAGATGGCTAGCTTGTGGTAGGTGCTGTGGTAAATAAGCAACTTGTTGTGCGAACTCTCGTGGTTTCCAATATGCAACTGGGCGTTGATTAAACAATAACTGCCCACTAGAGGCGGACTGTTGGCGAGCGAGTAATTTAATTAGCGTGGATTTTCCTGAACCATTTGGACCAATAATTCCATAAATTTTCCCAGTCGAAAATTGCAATGAAATTGATTGTAGTAATACTTTCTCTGCAATTGAAAATGAAACGGCATTTAATTCAAACACAATCCACCTAACACTATTCTCCATAATAAAGCTGGCGAATTTTATGTGATAACAATTCTCATTTCAATAGAGAGATTAAAAAAAGCCTCAATCGAGGCTTTTAAGGTTAACAAATCTCTGTTTTCAAATAAGTTAAACGATCAAGATTAGTAATAAAATGACCTAATTCTTGTTGTTCTGGACGATGTACATAAGGAATTTCACCTAATAATGGTGCATCTATCACTTGATGTAATAATTTGATAATTTCAGCATAATGCCGTAAACAAGGATTGATTCGGTTCGCCACCCAACCAATTAATGGAACACCTGCTGCAATAATCGATTGTGCTGTTAATAAGGCATGATTCACACATCCCTCTTTAATTCCCACTACTAAAACCACAGGCATTTTATGTTCTTGTACCCATTTATCAAAAGTCACATCACGATTCATCGGTGTTAACCAGCCATATGTTCCCTCTACCAATACGGATTGATAACGAGAGGTTAAATGTGCAAGATCTCGATTAATTTTATCAATATCAATATTATTGACTTCATCTAATGCTGCTAATACTGGCACACTACTTTCAGTAAAGGTATAACTATTGACTTCTTGATATGTTACCGATTCATTCGTACTTTCCATCAATGTTTTAACATCTTTATTATCTTCCGAATGATCCGCCTCAAGTTCCTCTTTCAATACTTCAGTATAGATACTATCTTCTTCTCCACAGGCAATGGGCTTATACCCAACAATTTTTACACCCTTTGCTTGTAAAGCCTGAATAATTGCACGACTGACAACTGTTTTCCCAACGTTCGTATCCGTACCCGTTACAAAAAAACAACTCATTATTTCTTCCCTTTATAAAAAAACTGCCACGAATTATAAAGGAGTTCTGATTACTAGAATTTGAGCTAACACAATTTTTCGAGGATTTATTATGAAGAAAATGATCTATCGTGCCTACAATTACAACTTATGGATAATTCAGATATCCATTAAAGGCATTTAACCTAACGATTAAATGCCCTAAAGAAATGATTATTGACGTTTTTTACGGAAATAATGGAAAGCTAAATAGAGAGCTAACAAACCTAATAAGATATAAATCCCTGTTTGTCCTTTACTAATTTGTTCTTTTATCCAATCAATATTATGAGCACCGTGATAACCTAAATAGATCCACACCGGTACAGAAATAATTGCAGCACAAAAATCTAACAACACAAATCTAACGTAACTAATACGTCGAGTAATCCCTGCTACCATATAGATAGGTGCTCTTAGTCCAGGTAAAAAACGTGCAATAAATAAAACTCGATTACCATAACGATCAAATTTCTCACGTACTGCTCGCATTGTTTTTGGTTTCAAAATACGACGCAATGGACGAAAGCGTAAAATCTTCACGCCATAAACTCTACCAAGCCAATACATCGTACTATCGCCAAACAATACTCCTACCATACTAACGATTAACATAATATGTGGATTGGCATAACCTAACCCAGCAATAATGCCTCCAGAAACTAGCGTAATATCTTCTGGAATTGGTACGCCAAACCCACAAATAATTAATACAAATAAAACGGCGAAATAGCCATAATTACTAAAAAATTCAACTAATAATTGCACAACAAACTTCCAAATAAAAATACAAATTTCTGCCAAAAATTATTGAGGTTACCCTTTTTCAAAATGTTATTTTGCCTTCTTTAACATGGAATTACTACTTAAAATATTTCAATTATTGATGTAGATAACAAAAATTTCTTTTTATCCTAGAAAAATTATCACTTCTCCTAGAGAAATCTCTGTGTAGCAGATAAAAATATTGCATTTTTAATCTGTTTATCTATAATGCTCTAGCTGATTTTTTCAGTACTTGTTTTCGTCAAGCTGCTGGGTCGCCTGTAGCTTGTTTTGTTTAACAACCTTTTTAGGTTAACTAAATAGAGATATAAAAATGTTTAAATTTAACGCTGAAGTTCGTCAAGCGCAAGGAAAGGGTGCGAGCCGCCGCTTGCGTAGAAATGGTCAAATTCCTGCCATCGTTTATGGCGGTGAAGAAGCACCAGTATCAATCGTTTTAAATCACGATGAATTAAATAACGCTCAAGTTCAAGATAACTTCTATTCTGAAGTCATTACTTTGGTTATCGACGGTAAAGAAGTTGCTGTAAAAGTACAAGCAATGCAACGTCACCACTTCAAACCAAAACTTCTTCACATTGACTTCAAACGCGTTTAATTCAATGTTGTTTAAAAAGACACCAACATTTCTGTTGGTGTTTTTTTATCTAAAAAACTCATTTCCTAATTAAATATATGAAAAAAATTGCACTCGGCATTACTTACGATGGTTCTCGTTATTTTGGTTGGCAAAAACAACAAGCTGTACAAAGTATCCAAGGTGAAATTGAACGTGCATTAAGTATTGTAGCCAATGAACCGATTGAAATTTTTTGTGCTGGACGAACTGATGCTGGCGTACATGCCACTGGACAAGTGATTCATTTTACTACCAATGCAATTCGTCCAACACAGGCGTGGACATTTGGTACCAATGTCCATTTACCGCCAGATATTGCGGTTAGTTGGGCAACGGAAGTACCTGAAGATTTTCATGCACGTTTTAGTGCGCTTTCACGTCGTTATCGATACATTATTTATAATCATACTCAACGCCCTGCTATTTTAGCCACAGGTATTACCCATTATCATCAACCGCTTGATGCAGAAAAGATGCATCTTGCTGGTCAATTTTTATTGGGAGAAAATGATTTTAGTTCATTTCGTGCTGCACAATGCCAATCAAAATCACCTAATCGCAATGTGCATCATTTAAATGTCTCACGCAAAGGCAACTATATTATTGTCGATATTCAAGCCAATGCGTTTGTCCACCATATGGTCAGAAATATTGTCGGTAGCTTATTAGAGGTCGGATCTGGTAAACAATCACCAGAATGGATTCAATGGTTACTCCAACAAAAAGATCGTACCCTTGCCGCACCAACTGCAAAAGCTGCGGGGTTATATTTAGTTGAGGTTCGCTATCCAACACAATTTGCCTTACCTAAAAATGCTGTTGGACCACTATTTTTATCAGATTCCATCGAGTAAACATCAGGAAAAGATACTCAATTTATCAAAATTATGCTTTAATAACGCCGCATTCGCTATCATCCTAACCTTGGAGATAAAATAAATATGAGCTGGATTGAAAGAATTTTTAATAAAAACCCAATTTCTGGTGCACGCAAATCGAACGTGCCTGAAGGGATTTGGACTAAATGTACAGGCTGTGAACAAGTTTTATATAGTGAAGAACTTAGCCGTAATTTAGAAGTTTGTCCAAAATGTGGACATCATATGCGAATTGATGCACGTACTCGTCTATTAGCATTATTAGATCAAGATAGTGCGGTAGAATTAGCTGCCGATCTTGAACCTCAAGATATTTTAAAATTTAAAGATTTAAAACGTTATAAAGATCGTCTTTCTGCCGCACAAAAACAAACAGGCGAAAAAGATGCATTAATTGTTTTTTCTGGCAAGCTCTATGAAATGCCAATTGTAGCGGCTGCATCAAACTTTGATTTTATGGGTGGTTCAATGGGATCAGTGGTTGGGGCAAAATTTGTCAAAGCTGCGGAAAAAGCATTAGAAGATCATTGTCCATTTGTTTGTTTCTCTGCCAGTGGTGGTGCAAGAATGCAAGAAGCATTAATTTCCTTAATGCAAATGGCAAAAACCAGTGCAGTATTAGCGAAAATGCGTGAACAAGGTGTGCCTTTTATTTCAGTACTTACCGATCCAACATTAGGCGGAGTTTCTGCAAGTTTTGCTATGCTTGGTGATATTAATATTGCTGAACCAAAAGCCTTGATTGGTTTTGCTGGTCCACGTGTCATTGAACAAACTGTTCGTGAAAAGCTCCCAGAAGGTTTCCAACGCAGTGAATTCTTATTGGAAAAAGGGGCGATTGATATGATCGTGCATCGTAAAGAGATGCGTCAAACTTTAGCCAGTATTTTAGCTAAATTAACTAATCAACCTTCTCCATTTAAAACACCAGAAGTGCTAGAAGAAATTTCAGAATAAAAAGAAAAATAAAGGCATCTGTGTAATATGCAGATGCCTTATTCTTTTCAACCTATTGATCAATAAAGGTTATTCCCCTTCATAAGCACGACGATAAATTTCAATTACTTGGGCTGTTGTTGCTTTGCGTGGATTTGTTAAACAGCAAACATCTTTTTGTGCATTTTGTGCCATGACTTCAAAATCTTCTGGTTTAACACCAAGTTCTCGTAAATTTGCTGGAATACCAATTTGACGATTAATTAATTTAATCGCATCAATACAGGCTTGCGCAGCAGCAGTCGTGGTCATATTTGCAGTATTAATGCCCATAGCTTCTGCAATATCACGGAAACGATTCATATTACCGATAATATTAAATTCTTCGACATACGGTAATAAAATAGCATTACACACGCCGTGAGGAAGGTTGTAATAACCACCTAATTGGTGTGCCATTGCATGAACATAACCAAGCGAAGCATTATTAAAGGCAATACCTGCTAAATATTGTGCATAGGCCATTTTGTCACGTGCGTGCATATAATCACCGTTTGCTACCGCTTTTGGTAAATAACGATAAATCATTTCAATCGCTTTTAAAGCTGCAGCATCAGTTAATGGATTTGCAGCAGAGGAAACATAAGCCTCAATAGCATGGGTCAATGCATCCATACCAGTCGCTGCAGTAAGTGATGGTGGCATACCTTTCATTAATTCAGGGTCGTTCACCGCAACTTTTGGTGTCACTCGCCAGTCAACAATCGCCATTTTAACGTGATGAGAGGTATCAGTAATGATACAAAAACGGGTAATTTCAGATGCAGTACCTGCAGTAGTATTGATCGCTAATAACGGCATAATATCTTTTGTTGCTTTATCAATACCTTCATAATCGTGAATACGGCCACCGTTAGAAGCTACAAGTGCGATCCCTTTTGCACAGTCGTGAGAAGAACCACCACCAAGAGAAATAATTCCTTCACAATCATGATGTTTAAAAAAATCTACCCCAGCTTCAACATTCTTATCCGTTGGGTTAGGTTCTGCCCCATCAAAAATAACAGCCTTAATATTACTCTTCGCTAAAATCGCTACGACTTGATCCGCCATACCAGATTTTGCCAGAAATTTATCTGTAACAATCATTACTGAATGTGCATCAAGTGAAAGCATTAAATGCCCTACTTCATTTACTGCACCTTCACCAAAAATATTACGAGTAGGTAGAAAATAATAAGTAGACATAGACACAAACCTCCTTAGTTTGTTTTTGACATAAGCACGTATCATAAAAATACGCTTCATTTTTTAATCACTTAAAATTACACAGCTTTAAGTAAAGATTAATATATGCTTAATATAATTCATTCTACTACTCACAAATAGTTATATCTAATACTTTTTAGCTCGAAACTATCCTTAATTTATCGCCAAACAATCCTTATAAAAAAATACTATTTTCTGGATTTAGACAAGTTAGCTGATAATGATCAATCTAATAGCACTATCACACTAAATTTCTGCTAATTTATTTGAGAAAGATCCACTCTGTTTTATATAATAATGCCTCATTTTCCTTTTAAACTTCACTTATGTTTGCAATTCAAGAAGCCTATAAAGCCGGGCTATTACAAAAAAAATATTGGCTAAATAACCTTATCGCTGGCGTAATTGTTGGCGTAGTTGCTTTACCTCTCGCAATGGCATTTGCAATTGCCTCGGGTGTAAAACCAGAACAAGGGATCTATACCTCCATTATTGCTGGTATAGCTGTTTCGTTGTTTGGGGGCAGTCGATTACAAATTGCAGGGCCAACTGGTGCTTTTATCGTGGTGTTATCTGGCATCACAGCACAATACGGTATTGAAGGCCTACAAATTGCAACGCTAATGGCAGGATTAATCCTCTTTGCATTAGGTATCAGTAAAATGGGTGCCATTATTAAATTTATTCCTGCACCTGTGATTGTTGGCTTTACTGCAGGAATTGGAGTGATTATTTGGGTTGGACAATGGCGGAATTTTTTCGGTTTACCTGCCGTTGAAGGACAACATTTTCATCAACAAGTTTGGCATCTTTTACAAGTTTTTCCGCAACTGCACTTTGCTACCACAGTATTAGCGATTGCAGCATTACTCTTAGTCTTATATGCCCCTAAAATTAAATATTTGCATCGTATTCCTGGCCCATTAGTCGCTTTAGTCGTAATTACATTAGTACAACAAGTCGCTCAATTTGATGGTGTTAAAACTATCGGGAGTGTCTTTGGCGGTATTCCTCAAGGTTTACCTAAGTTCTCGATTCCACGTTTAGAATGGAATCAAATGATTACACTTATTGGACCAGCCTTTACTATCGCAATGTTAGGTGCGATTGAATCACTACTCTCTGCGGTTGTAGCAGATGGTATGGCGGGTACCAAACATCAATCCAATCAAGAATTAATTGGACAAGGTATTGCTAATATTCTCGCACCATTATTTGGAGGATTTGCCGCCACTGGTGCAATCGCCAGAACGGCAACCAATATTCGTAATGGTGGTAATAGCCCTCTAGCTGGGATTGTACATGCGTTAACCTTAGTGGTTATTTTAGTCGTTCTTGCGCCTCTCGCAGCTAATATTCCGCTGGCGGCATTAGCGGCAATTTTATTTGTTGTTGCTTGGAATATGAGCGAAGCAAGACGTTTCCTCAATATGGTCAAACGTGCACCTCGTGCAGATGTTGTCATTCTCTTAATTACTTTTTTCTTAACTGTCTTTGCCGATTTAGTGATCGCGGTAAATATTGGCGTTATTTTGGCTACTCTTTATTTCCTTAAAAGAATGGCTTCTAGTGTTGAAATCTCGCCAAGCAGTGCTCACGAAATTAATCAAGAACTTGCTCGACAAGGGGAAAAAGAAACATTACCAGAATCCGCTTTGGTGTTTGCATTAGAAGGACCATTCTTCTTCGGTGCAGTAGAAAATTTTGAACGTGCTTTAGCTGGAACAAATACTGATGCGAAATTCTTGATTATTCGTTTAAAATGGGTACCTTTTATAGATATGACAGGTATTCAAGCCTTAGAAGATGTTATCCGTTCATTACATCGTCGTAATGTTATCGTAATGTTTTCTGGTGCCAATAAGCGTGTTGATCGTGAACTGAAAAAATCAGGTATCATTCAATTAATTGGTGAACAACATTATTTTGCTCAATTTGAACAAGCACTTGAGTACGTCATTGAATTAGATAAGAAAAGTCAAACAAATTAGTCGCCAATAAAGCAGTAGTTAGCATATGACCGAAAATTCAGCGAAACAAGCACCTAAAAAGCAAACGCCAGTGCTTAAACAAAGGTTACTCTCTTTTTCAATTAAATTAGGTATAACCGCCATTTTTATGGGTGGATTTTACGGAATCTATTTAGATGGCAAAATTCGTTCCAAAATGGATGGACAAATTTGGCAATTACCAGCAGAAGTTTACGGGCAAATTCCGAGTATCAAACAAGAAACGCAACCTACACTAGATCAAGTCAAAAAACAGCTTATTGATAATGGCTATCGTCAAACTTCTCTACTCGCTGCGCCTGGTGATTTTAAAATTGATCAAGATACACTCGTGTTAATTCGGCGAGCTTTCGCTTTTCCTGAACAACCTGAACCACAACGGGTATTACGTTTACGTTTTCAACAGCAACAATTAAGTGCGATAGAAGATCTCGTTACACGTAAAGTCGTGCCTGAATTTCGCCTTTCACCTAAATTGATTGCGATGTTAAATTCGGAAGATGAAGAACGCTTGGCAATTCCTTTACAGCAATATCCACGTTTTCTTATTGATACTTTAATCCTAACAGAGGATCGTAATTTCTTTACTCATGATGGCGTTAGCTTTATTGGTATTGCTCGTGCATTGATCAATAACTTAAAAGCTGGACATACGGTACAAGGTGGAAGCACGCTTACGCAACAGTTGGTCAAAAACCTATTTTTAACCAATGAACGTACCCTAACACGTAAATTCAATGAAATTATTATGGCAATTATGCTAGATGCGCATTATGACAAAAATCGTATTCTAGAAACCTATTTAAATGAGATTTATCTAGGTCAAAGTGGCGATACTCAAATTCACGGCTTTGCATTAGCGAGTCAATTTTATTTTGGTCGCCCAATTCAAGAAATTAATCTCGATCAAATCGCATTATTGGTTGGTATGGTGAAAGGACCATCACTATATAATCCTTGGCGTAATCCAGAAAATGCGAAAAAACGCCGTAATACCGTATTACAACTGATGTTAGAACACAATATTATTGATAATTCACTTTATCAGATGTTAAGCCAACGACCGCTAGGCGTACAACCGCAACGTCCAATTCAACAACCACAACCAGGCTTTATGCAAGCAGTTCGCCAAGAGTTAAGTCAATTACTGGGTAACAAAAAACTCAATTACCTATCTGGGGCAAGAATTTTTACAACCTTAGATCCAGCGTTACAGGCTCAAGCTGAAGCTGCCATTATTAATGGTTCTAACCAACTCAAATTACAAAATAAAATTCCTGACTTAGAAGCTGCGATGCTAATTGCGAATTATCATACTGGTGAGATTCAAGCATTAGTTTCAGGTACAGATGTGCATTATGCTGGATTTAATCGTGTATTATCGGCAAAACGTCAAATCGGTTCTTTAGTAAAACCGTCCGTTTATTTAACGGCTCTCTCTTATCCAGAACGTTTTGCGCTCAATACCCCAATTAAAAACCAACCAATTAGTATTCCACTAAAAGGTCAACCTGCGTGGCAACCTCGTAACTATGACCGCAAATATAGTGGCTCGGTGACACTATTAAATGCGTTAGTGAGATCACTAAATATCCCAACAGTAAATATTGGTATGGCAGTTGGTTTAGATAATATTATTCGTAATCAAAAAAGTATGGGATGGGATCAGGCAACTATTCCTCGTGTACCATCAATGCTGCTTGGCTCTTATTCGATCTCACCTTACGATGTAACAAAGTTATATCAAGTCATTGCAAATAAAGGGGCAAAAATTCCATTAACGACTATTCGTAATATTGTGGAACGTGATGGCCATTTATTCTATCAACGTACTGTTAATCCAGAACAAGTCGTAGCGGAAGAGGCCGTGATTGAAACGCTATTTGCTATGCAACAAGTGGTGGATCGTGGTACCGCGCGTAGTTTACAACCGCAATTTGCCTCCCTGCATCTTGCGGGCAAAACAGGGACAACGAATGATGGTCGTGACACTTGGTTTGTAGGTATTGATGGTAATAATGTCACAACTGTTTGGGCAGGACTAGATAATAACCGTAAGACAAAACTCACTGGTGCATCAGGTGCACTGCAAATTTATAAAGCATTACTCGCTAATATTGAAGTGAAGCCGTTAAAACTGCCTTTAACTTCCACATTAAAATGGGTACATATTGATAGCCACGGTAGCTGGGCGTGTAATGGCGGTGGACAAGAAATTCCAGTATGGATTAATCATAATCCTTGTGGTTCTGCAGAATCTCAAGCAACAGAATCACAACCAAGTGTTTGGGACGCATTACAATTAAATAATGATTCTGTTGATGAGGCGACAGAAGATGATACGCCAACAGCACCAAATAATAGTAATGATAATGGTGTTCCTGTTGAAGAAGCTGTTCCAGTGCATTAAAAATGGGGCTTACTGCCCCATTTCGCTATTCAATTTTCCTGTTGAGCTTTTTCGATAGCTATCTTAATCGCAAATGGAATTGAACTGCCATGATTTGCTTTCGGAATCACAATGAATTCACTATTCCATCCTTTTGCGAAAAATTGTTGTTGTAATGTTTCTACTTTCACTTGCTGATGCTGACGACGCTGTTGAATTCTGGCTAATCGTTCAGGGTTAATATGTGGATCTGCCTGAGGATTTTGCTCATATTCTCCGATTGTTAACACTACGGAATTTGGCTTAGTCGTATGTGTTGTCCAATATTGCGTAATTGCACCATTCCCCCACCATAAAGATGGACTCGCTATAACATAATCATCAAACAGATTAGTTTGTCGAAATAATGTATATAAACCAAATAATCCGCCAAACGAATGGCCAAAAAAGATTCGCTGTTTAATTTGATGTTGCTGCACTATTGATGGTAAAACTTCTGTATTGATAAATTGTAAAAAATCAGCCGCTTTGCCTCCTTTGCTAAACTCTTCGCCTTTTGCAGGGAAAGTATAATCTCTGGTACGTTCTGCCACAGCATAAGGTTGATCTGTTACATAACCTATTCCAACCAGTAATGGCAAAGGTTTGTTTAAATCAAGTTGCGATAAAGCTATTGGGAATTGAGCATTCGCGTCCAATAACAATAATAAGCGATGAGTTTGCGTTTTTTTCGGAACAGCAATAAATAAACGATAGTTTTGTTGCTGGTAACTAATGTCTGTCTGCGACATTGTAAAATATTGATTAAATTTATCCATAGCAAGCAGTTCTTGTTGTGCTAATGAATTAGTCGTTAATAAGAAAAAACTTATTAAGCATAATAGGTTTTCACGATATTGCTTATAAAAATGCTTTGCTACAGCTATGTAGCAAAGCGGACTTAATAATAATTTCTTCATTTAAAAAGACACTGTCATATTCGCCCAATAACGGCGACCATCTACAACAGACCAGTTACCACCATTATCAGCATCAATGGTTTCACCACGAGTATTACCTACGTTAAGCACTGCAAAACTAAATAACACCTCTTTAGTTAATTGGTAATTTAATCCTAAATCAACAGTACTATAGGCGTCTGCATAACGTGCTGGCCCTTTACTATATCCTGTCCGTTGATCTGCCCAAATTCGTTTACCAACATAGTTATAACGAAGATAGGTATCCCATTGTTCATCAATTTGCCAACTTAATTTCGCATTCGCACTATGTTTTGGAGTATTAGCTAACGGATAACCATCATAGGAAAAAGTAGCATTTGGTAATTTATCTTCTTTCCGTTTTGAATGTTGGTAGGTGTAATTCAACTCTAGATTCCACGCTTCGGTAAATGGAATAAAAGTCGAAAACTCAACACCTTTAATATTGGCACGACCAACATTGTCATAAGTAAACAGATTTCCACCTGTAATAGGATCTGTTTTTCCTTTTAATTGATAACTAATTAACTTATTTTTAAAATCAGTATTAAATAAAGTCATTGAGGCTTTTAAACCATTCACGCCACTATATTCCACACCAATTTCTTGGTTTACACTGGTTTCAGGTTTAAGCTCAGGATTACCATAAATTACGCCAGCACCACTTTGTGTGGAAGCGATATAATTTGGACTAATTTCTCGGATACTTGGTGCACGGAACGCTTTCGCCACACCACCTTTAAACGTCCATTCATTATTAAGGTGATAAACGAGATAAGCTCGTGGATTCCAGTGTGTTCCATATTTTTCGTGGTGATCCATACGTGTACCAAGTGTCAATAGGAGATCTTTTGTAAGACTAATTTCGTCTTCTAAAAAGAGTGCTTGTTGAGTGACACTTTCTGTAAGTTTCTGCATTTTCGCTTTTTTGTTGATGACTTTAGTCACTGAATCATCTTCTAATTTGGCATGTTGATATTGCCCACCCAAAATAAACAGATGTGAACCTATTGGCACAGTAAATTTAGCATCCACCACTGTATTAGCAATTTCTGGGCGACGTGAATCATAATTTCTGTTTTTTTCTGACCATACTTCACGCTTCGCTACTTCTTGATACACACTTAATTCAGAATTGAAATTGTCCCATTCACCACTGTAACTCGCCGCCCAATGATTACGTGAGAATTTAGTAATTGAAGTCACATTGTTAGTAATTGAACCGCCTCGATTGGTAGTGAGTGCAAGTGATTTACCTGGCGTTGCCGTTTTCTCTTGACGATTACGCCCAACTTCAAACTCAAATTTTTGTTTCTCTATTGGCGTAAAAATTAATTTACTGGTTAATGAACTATTCTTTAATTTATTTGACCCCCCAACCATTGGATCTTCTTGGCGTAATTGACCATTTCCATAGAGTTGTACTGCCAATTTATTGGCAATTAATGGACCTGAAATAAAGAAGCTACCTAAGCCCTCTTCGCCATCAGAACCTTGACGTACCGTACCTCCTAATGAAAGATTGCCGCTCCATTTATCATAACTTTCTTTGGTAATAATATTGATTACACCACCCATTGCATCTGAACCATAAAGTGATGACATTGGTCCGCGAATCACTTCAATTCGTTGAATAGCACTTACTGGTGGCATTAAACCCGCTTCAAAACCACCATTCCCATTCGGGCGTGCTTCTCGCGTATTTTGACGTCTGCCATTTACCAAGATCAATGTATAGTCGCCTGGTAAACCACGAATCGAAATATCTTCCTTATTTACATCACTACCAGAAACATTCACACCAGGTACATATTTCACTGCATCAATTAAATTAGCAACAGGCTGTTTTGCTAATGTTTTGTTATTGATAACTGAAATACTAGCTGGTGCATCTTGATAACTTTGCGTAGAACCTGAAGCGGTTACCACAATATCATCTAATGTCGAAGGTTCTTTTAATTGTGCAGCGAATGCTGGTGTAGCGAGGACAGCTGTAACACATAAGCTAAGTGTGGAACGAGTGAAATTCATTAAAACTTTCTCCTTAGGTTGATTAAAATTCCCATTAAGTATAATTGAGAATTATTATCATTTAAATAAAAAACCTAATTTGATATAAAAAAAGTTTATATAAAGAACTATTAAGATGAGATCAATTTGATAAAGAAGAAATTTTTCTGTAAAAATAGGGGCTTAACTAGCCCCTACTTCATTACATCTGCAACTTATTCTGTACAACTTTTGCTTTAGCTAAGAAACGTTGACGCTCTTTGCTTGCCATCGTGTTGTTCATACCTGGCAGTTTTACCTTCATTGGGTTAACAGCTACACCATTGACATGGAATTCATAGTGCAAATGCGGACCTGTTGAACGACCAGTATTCCCCGATAATGCAATACGTTGTCCTTTCTTGACTGACTGACCTGGCTTAACTAAAGGTTTACTTAAATGCATATAGACAGTCTGATATTCTCGTCCATGACGTAACATAATATAACGTCCTGCACCACCAGCTTGATAGGAAACTTTCATCACAACACCATCTGCTGGTGCGATAACTGGCGTACCCACTGGCATTGAAAAATCTACACCTTTATGCGGAGCTACTCTTCCTGTGACAGGGTTTTTTCTGCGTGGATTAAATGATGATGAAACACGATATTGTCGTTGGGTTGGATAGCGAGAAAAACCTTTACCTAAGGTTTCACCATGGTTGTTATAATAACGTCCATTTTCTGCTTGAATCGCATAATAACTTTTACCTCGACTAATAATATGAATACCAATCACATTACCTTGTCCAGTTAATTTATCATTCAAATATTCACGATTCACCAAAATAGCATAGCGATCGCCTTTTTGCAATTTTGTTAAGCTAACTTGCCACTGTAACGCATTAATGAGTTGATAAATCTGTTTTGAGTCCAAACCATTTTCACGCAGATGGGCATAGAGATTTCCGTCAATATCCCCTTTTAAAACTTCCTCTTTCCACACACTTTTCTTTTGAATAATTTGCATCACAAAATGTCCATCGGCTTGACGTTCATAAATGCGTTCTTCTTTGCGTGAAACTAACCAGTTTAAATATTGTAATTCACCATCTTTTGACAAAATCCAATAAAACTGTTGACCTGTTTGTAGATTCTTTAACGTAGGATCTAATTGATAAAATTCATTAATAACATCGGCATCTAACCCACTTGATCCCAATACATCACTTAATTTATCGCCCTCTGCAACTGTATAGCCAAATTGATTCGTGATTCTTAATGCTTCACCTGCTGCATCTAATAATTCGTTTAGTGCATCTTTTGCATCTTCAGGTAACTCATCATCACTAAAGACCGTTTCATCTGATAACTGATCATCAAAATTTTCTGTGCTATCGTTACTATCATTAGTATCAGTATCTGTGGACTGTTCTGTATCGTTTTGATCTTCTGAAGTAGCCGTCTGATTGGCTGTTTCTTCTGTCGTTTTATTATCTTGTTCTGTTGGAAGTGCTGGTTTAGTTACATCAACACTTGTTGATGCAATCACTGTTTTGCTACTCGGTGTCGTTGTTTGATGTTGTAAAAAATAGATAATGGATGAAAAGCAAAGTAATGCAATCACAAAAAGAACTATTCTTATCGTTATTTTCTTCTTTAAGCGATCTCTTGCCAGTTTAATATGTTGCATTCAATGTAACCTAAAATGGATAAAACTTAATCATTTCTAAAGAACTTTTGTAAGACATAATATTAGCCTAAAAATTCCCTAATTTGCCGATTAAATTTTTTGAATGAATAATTATTCGGCATTCTCTAAAAAATTATTTGATCCCATATCTGATTTGCATAAAATACAGACCGATTTTTCAAAAGATGTCATCATTATGCAGCAATTACAAACTCCTTTAGTCGAATTAAAAAATATCTCCGTTAAGTTCAATGATCAGCTCGTATTACAAGATATTTCTTTATCTATTCAACCACGTTCTATTACAACCATTGTTGGTCCAAACGGCGGTGGTAAATCGACTTTATTAAAGGTGTTATTAAAACTTATTACTCCACAACAAGGTAGTGTTCATTATGCTGCACAGACCAAAATTGGCTATGTTCCACAAAAAATTTATCTTGATCCCTCTTTTCCTATTACTGTGGGTAAATTTCTCTCTTTAAAACCGAAAACAACAAAACAAGATATTGAGCAAGTATTACAGTTACTCTCCATTAGTCATCTTGCACAACACAGTATGCAAAAACTCTCTGGTGGAGAAATGCAACGTGTCTTATTAGCACGAGCCATTTTAAATAAACCAAATTTGTTAGTTCTAGATGAACCAACACAGGGCGTAGATGTCGTTGGGCAAAATGAACTTTATGAGCTTATTAATCAAATGCGTGAACGTTTTGATTGTGCTGTATTAATGGTATCGCACGATTTACATTTAGTGATGGCAAAAACCGATCATGTACTTTGTATTAATCAGCATCTTTGTTGTCAAGGTGCGCCAGATTCCATTAGTACACATCCGCATTTTATTGACTTTTTTAACAATCAACGTGAACAAAATGTCGCTATCTATACTCACCATCACAACCACAAACACAATTTACATGGTGATGTATGTTGTTCCGATGAACATCGTTCCCCTGATTGTCAACACCAACCATAAGGCACACTATGTTTGAAATTATTTTCCCTGCCTGGCTAACAGGTATGATTTTATCGTTAATTACTGCACCTCTTGGTGCATTTGTTGTTTGGCGAAAAATGGCATATTTTGGCGATACGTTGTCACATTCTGCCTTACTCGGTATTGCCCTAGGTATCGCATTTGATCTTAATCCTTATGTTGCCATTCTCATTTTAATTGTGCTGCTCGCTTTAGTATTGGTCTGGTTAGAAAACAATACCCATTTTGCCGTTGATACACTGCTAGGTATTATTGCCCATACTAGCCTTTCGCTCGGTGTCGTCACCATTGGCTTAATTGGTGGCGTACGTGTGGATTTAATGAATTATCTTTTTGGCGATCTTCTCGCAATTAATTATCAAGATTTACTTTGGATTGGTATTGGGGTAATCATGGTATTAGCCATTTTATGCACTTCTTGGGCTGGATTAATTTCTGCTACGGTAAATCCTGAATTAGCCCAAATCGAAGGGATTAATGTCAAAAGAAGCCGTTTAATTTTAATGTTACTCACCGCAATTACGATTGGCTTAAGTATGAAATTTGTCGGTGCTTTAATTATTACTTCACTACTGATTATTCCAGCAGCGACTGCTCGCCGTTTTGCTCGTACCCCAGAAAGTATGGCATTTATTGCGATTATTATTAGTATGTTGGCGGTCAGTAGTGGTTTATTGTTATCGGCATTTTATGATACTGCAGCAGGCCCATCAGTTGTGATCTGTTCATCACTGCTCTTTACTCTTTCACTTTTCAAGAAACAACAGGATTAACTTATGCCAACCAAATTATTAACTGAACGTGCTGATATTGAATGTTTAGTCAATACTTTCTATGACAAAGTACGTGCAGATCCACGCATTGGCTATATGTTTGATCATCTAAAAGGCAAACATTGGCAAGCCCATTTAGAAAAGATGTATCGTTTTTGGGAAAGTAATATCTTTGATCTAGAAAGCTACCAAGGTAATCCAATGCTCGCCCATATTAAACTACATAATCGCCAACCAATGAGCGAAGCAATGTTTGCTGTCTGGTTAGAACATTGGCAAACCACGGTACAACAACTCTTTCATGGTGAGAATGCCGATAAAGCGATATTTCGTGCCACCACGATTAAAGATCTTATGCAACAACGGGTATTAACTGATGAATTACCTATGTTTATGCAGCGTATCCGACCAACTAAAGGTTAAGCAATGAGTTATTGTCGCTACGTTAATCAACTTACAGAAGGACAAGATCCTTTGAATCAAGCGTATCATAATCACCGTTATGGTTTTCCGATTGAAGACGATAATGAGCTATTTGCACGCTTAGTTATGGAGATTAATCAAGCTGGATTGAGTTGGATGCTTATCCTAAAAAAAGAGGCTGGCTTTCGTGCCGCTTATGATCAATTTAAGATTGAAAAAGTCGCACAATATACCGATGAAGATCGCCAACGATTACTAGCTAATCCAGATATTATTCGTAATCGTTTAAAGATCAATGCAGCCATTTACAACGCCCAACAAATTCTGCAATTACAACAGCAATTTGGTTCTTTTAAGCAATGGCTAGATTATCATCATCCTAAAACTTTACCTGAATGGATTAAGCTCTTTAAACGCCATTTCAAATTTGTGGGTGGAGAAATTGTGAATGAATTTTTGATGAGTTGTGGTTATTTGCCTAATGCTCACGATCCAGACTGTCCAATTTATCAACAAATTTTGCAAACTGATGTCGCTTGGCGGAGAAAATAAAGATTAAAAAACCGATACATCACTGTATCGGTTCTTGCTATTTAAATGGCTAAATTACGCTAAATATTTCGCTTTTAACTCTTTCGCAAATGCCACTTTCTCAGGAGTCAGTTCTTTCGTCATTGGTTCACGGCAGTAACCTGCATCAACACCATCTAATTTGAGTAATTCTTTGATAGTGAGATAGAGACCATTATTTAAGATACCTTCGATTAAATCATTAGTCACATGTTGAATTGCACGTGCTTCGGCAATTTTGCCTTGTTGTGCATATTCAAAAATTTGTCTTGCACGCACACCATTCACATTGAAAGTACTTCCGATTGCACCATCAACACCTAATACCGCAGCAGAAAGCATCATTTCATCAAAACCTGCCCAAATAAGATGATCTGGATACGCTCTTTTCACACGTTCTAGTAAATAGAAATCGCCAGCAGTGAATTTCACACCAATAATTTTTGGATTTTTATAAAGTTCACCGAATTGTTCTACCCCAATATTCACACCTGTTAAGAATGGAATAGAGTAAACGATCATATTATTACCAGTTTCCGCAATAATGGTATCGTAGTAATTTTTGATTTCTGCAAAGCTAAATTTATAATAGAACGGTGTTACCGCTGACAAGCAGTCGTAACCTAATTCAGTCGCATATTTACCTAATTCAACAGATTCGTGTAAATTAACGCTACCAACTTGAGCAATTAATGCTACTTGATCTTTGACTTCATCTTTTGCAATACGGAAAATTTGTTTTTTCTCTTCCGTAGAAAGCATAAAGTTTTCACCAGTACTACCACCCACATATAATCCATCAACTTTCATTTTATCGATGTTATAGCGAATGATTTCACGTAAACCTTTTTCATTAATTGAGCCATCTGCGTTGTATGACACCAATAATGCACTAATAATACCTTTTAAGTTTTTCATATTGTTTCCTTATTACAAAGAGAGTTATTTGATTCGTTGTTCTAAAATGACATTAATTGTTTTTTGTTTTGATTGAATTGCACGTTGTTCTTCCTTGCGGACTAATAAGGCATAAATTAAGTCCATTACAAAAAGCTGTGCAATCTTTGTACCAATAGAATCACCTTGCATTTGTCCTTGGCGATTACCATTAATCAATACATAATCCGCTACTTCAGTAATTGGTGAGCGTAAGTTATGCGTTAAGGCAATTGTTTTTGCACCATTCTTCTGTGCAATTTGTAAGGTCCGAATAATCTCTTCAGAATAACCTGAATGGCTTATCCCAATCACTACATCACCTTTCTTCATTAATGATGCCTGCATATACATAAAGTGATTATTGGTTGTCGCATCTACCTGTAAGCCAATTCGCATTAATTTATGTTTAACATCTTCAGCAGTAATTCCAGATGAGCCTACCCCAAACAAGAAAATACGTTTTGCCAGTTGTAATTCATCTACTACACGTTCTAACTGCTCAAAATCAAGTAAATTAATCGTTTCACCAACCACATTCACTAATGCTGTTTGTAATTTCTTCGCAATTTCAAATGCACTATCATCAGAAGAAACATCTGTATCTAATAATGTTTGGTTCTGTTTTTCTTGTGTTGCAAGTTCAATCGCTAATTCAAGTTTAAAATCGGTATAACCTTTAAAACCAAGAGTTCGACAAAAACGAATAAATGTTGCTTCACCTACATTTAATTGTGCTGAAACTTCTGATAAAGACGATTGGCTTAATAAGTTTGGAGATGCCAATATTGCGGATGCAATACGCTTTTCCGTTTTAGTTAAACTATTTTGCAATGCACCAATAGTATCTAGGATTTTACCGCTTTCTGACATTCCGACCTCCTAACAAGTTAAAGTAAGTTTACTGGTACTTTAACCACTAATTTTTTAATATGATGCGCTTGTTGCTCAACAAGGCAGCCTGGTTTATGTGGCTCATAAGGCAAAAAGATCGCAAACATTTTTGGACGCAATACAATTTCACTTTTAGCTTCAATATCTGGAGTTAATTGATAATCATCCTGCTCGTTATACTCAGTATATAAAGAGAGATCTGGATAGACTGGACTGCATTGAATTGCTTCTTTACCACTAATTAATACTTGAATATCTAAGTATTGACGGTGGATTTCTGCTTTTTTGCTGTCTGCTGCACTGGTATCAAACTCCATCACATTCATATAAATTTGTTCTGTAATGTCATGACGACCTAATGTTAATTCTTCAAGATTGAGAGTTTGAAGATAATCAAGTGCTTCACCAATTACTGCTGGTAAGCCTAATTTATAATCTTGTTTTGTTAAATCACCGATAAACATAGCTGATCCTTATTTTAATTTTGTTAGGTTTTGTTCAACCCACCACGCAGCACCAATTAAACCTGCATCTTGTCCATGGAAAGCACGTTCAACTTGGCATTGATAGAATTTAGGTTGTTGTTGTAGATAAGTTTGGACTAATGGTAAATAGCCTTCCGCTAAACCAACGCTGCCACCAATCACCACTTTTTGAATATCCAAACCAATCACCAAATCTGCAATCAAATTGGCAATCGCTTGAGCAGAACGATGTATCACAGCACTCGCTTGTGGATCTTGTTGACGAAAACGTTCAAACACTTCTTTTGGAGAACATGGATTGTCCCATAAACTTGCAGTAGCTTCAATCGCTCTCCCAGAAGCAATGGCTTCGACACAACCACGACGACCACAACCACAGACAGGACCATTTGGATCGGCTAAGGTATGCCCAATATGTCCAGCAACACCGTTTGGTTCTGTAAGTAATTGGCGTTGTAAAATAATGCCTCCACCTACTCCAGTTGAAACAGTAATAAACACAAAATTTTCAACAGCAGTTGCATCTTGTTCTTTATATTCTGCACAAGCAGCAGCTTGTACATCATTGAGTAAACCAATCGGTTTATCGGTATGACGGGCAATACTCGCTTTTAATGGAAATTCAGCTAAACCACCCAAATTTTTGGGGTTTAATGCGGTTAAAACACCATTATTGATAATGCCAGTTGAAGCAACCGCTACACAATCAAATTGCCCTTGATACTGCTCTACAATTTGTGCTAATGCTTGATGCATACCATCTGCAGCATTTTGTTGCGGTGTCACAATTTGTTGACGTTGTGTAACTTCACCATTTTTCACTAAAGCCGCAGCAATTTTAGTACCACCAATATCTAATGCGAGAACTTGCATAGTTTTTCCTTTCTCTTATTTATTGGCAGCTTTCACTGCATCTGCAAACCAACTAACAATATGCTCTAAACGTGTTAATGCCGAACCGACTGTGACAGAATGTGCACCGATTTCAATCGCTTTTTTGGCTAATTCAGGTGTGTTATAACGACCTTCTGCCATCACACGGCAACCTGCTTTCGCCAAATCGATCACAAGTTGATAATCAGGCTCTGCTGGTACAGGACCGCCAGTATAACCAGACATAGTACTACCAATTAAATCCACGCCTAATTTTTGGCAAAACACTCCTTCTTCAAAGGTAGAACAGTCCGCCATTGACAATAATCCCAACTCTTTAATACGTTTTACGGTTTCTTCAATGCTAGTTGGACGTGTACGGAAAGTACCATCAAAGGCAATAATATCAGCTCCAGCTTCTGCTAAGGCTTCAACATCTTTTAAAAATGGGGTAATACGTACTGGGCTATCTGGTAAATCACGTTTTACAATACCAATAATTGGCACATTGACCACTTTGCGTGTTGCTTTTAAATTATCAACACCTTCAATACGTAACCCTGCTGCTCCACCGATTACAGAGGCTTGTGCCATTGCGGCAACAATTTCAGGATGATCCATTGGACCATCATCCACTGGTTGGCAAGAAGCAATCAGACCATGTTTAATTACTTCAAGAATTTGTTGTTGGTCTAATTTTGACATATAAACTCCAGTAAATTTAATAAAAAAGAAGTTAGACTTCATTGTGATGTGTAATTTACTCTTATGTCGAATTAAGAACAAGAAAAATAATTTTTTTTTGAGATCTAGATCATAATTTTTAGATGAGCAAAAGCACTAAATTTGCTATCAAATGAAGGGTATATTTTCTATTGCGGGATTTTTGGGCAATTAAAGCGGAATTCCCCTTCTCAAAGAAGGGGATAAAAAATATTACAAATAATCCAAATCCACATCATCAAACATCTTACGGATTTCATTATTATCTCGAATCTGCTCTGCACGTTCTACTTGCGAGCGAGAAAGATGAGGTGCAAAGAGATGAATAAAATCGTAAGTATAACGACGTAAAAATGAACCTTTTTTGAAAGCAATTTGCGTCATACTCGCTTTAAAGAGATGACTTGCATCGATCGCAACTAAATCACTATCATTTTCGGTATAAGCCATAGAAGCCATAATGCCAACACCTAGCCCTAAACGCACATAGGTTTTAATTACATCCGCATCTGTCGCCGTAAAGACTGTATTTGGTAAGATGCCTTCACGACTGAAAGCATAGTCCAGATCTGAACGCCCAGTAAAACCGAAAATATAAGTCACTAATGGATATTTCCCTAGCTCTTCTATCGTGAGTTCTTTCACTTGTGCTAATGGATGATCTTTTTTCACAATCACAGACCGATTCCACATATAGCAAGGTAATAAAATTGCATCTTCAAACAGATATTGTGCTTCGGTAATAATGGCTAAATCGATCTCACCCGATAATAACAATTCATAAATTTGTTGTGGTGAACCTTGATGGATATGCAAACTCACATCTGGATAACGTTTAACAAATTGCTTAACAACATCAGGCAATTTATACCGAGCTTGTGTATTCGTAGTTGCAATGCGTAATGTTCCTACATCTGGTCGCTTATGCTCGTCTGCGATAGCTTTGATGCTCTGCTCTTTGACCAACAATTCACGAGCAATTGACACAATTTTTTCACCAGTTGCCGTCAAACATTGAATATGCTTACCGTTACGCTCAAAAATCGGTAAGCCTAATTCATCTTCCAATAATTTAACTTGCTTACTAATGCCTGGTTGGGAAGTATAAAGTGCCTTTGCCGCATCAGTAATATTCAAATTATGATTTGCAATTTCAACAATATAACGCAGTTGCTGTAACTTCATTGCTTCCCTCTCTTCCTTTTATCTCTAGCGTTGTTGATAACGTTTTCTCAACGAATGCTGTTTTACGGCTTTACGAATTTGATTTGATTTAAATTTGCGTGGATTGCGTACATCTAATTTGCTTTCTGTTTCTAATGGTAACCCAACTAATTGACGCAAATAATTCACTTTATCTAATGGTAGTTCTTCCCAGCCACCTCTCGGTAAACCACGCATTAACTCAATATTGCCATAACGTGTTCTAATTAAACGGCTGACTTGAATACCTTGCGATTCCCATAAACGACGTACTTCACGATTACGCCCTTCAGTTAAAGTTACGGAGAACCATTGGTTCATACCTTGACCACCTTCTTGTGGTATAATTTTTTTGAAACTCGCTGGACCATCTTCTAACTGCACGCCTTTTCTAAGCTGAGCTAATATCTTATCAGTTACCTCACCAAATACACGCACTGAATACTCTCGCTCAACTTCTTTACTTGGGTGCATTAAACGATTCGCTAATTCACCATCAGTCGTAAATAACAATAAACCAGAAGTATTGATATCCAAACGACCAACGGCAATCCAACGCCCATTACTAATCTTAGGTAAGCGTTCAAATACGGTAGCTCGACCTTCTGGATCGTGGCGAGTACACAACTCACCTTCTGGCTTATAATACATTAACACCCGACAAATCTCTTTACGGGCAGGGGTAAGCGAAACTAACTGACCATCAACACGAATTTTCGTATCGGTTTTGACTTCGACTCGTTCCCCTAACGTTGCAATAGAACCATTTACACTGACACGGCCAGCAGCAATGATGGTTTCAATTTCACGACGTGAACCTAAACCTGTTCGTGCTAAAACCTTTTGTAGTTTTTCACCAACAATTTTTTTATTTTTTTCGTTACTAAGATCTTTTTTTGCTAATTGCATAAATCCTCTTGTCGTCTTCTCAGACGTCTATATCAAATATCATCAAATAAAAGGCGTGGTGCTGCCACTACCTTCACGTAAAATCACTGGTGGCTCAACGGTTAAATCGACTACGGTTGTAGGATCTTGTCCTAAATAGCCACCATGAATAATAAGATCTACCTGATTTTCCAATAAATTACGAATTTCTTCTGGATCAGATAAAGTAAAGTACTCTTCACCAGGTACCATTAATGAACAAGATAAAATTGGCTCACCCAATGTCTTTAATAATGCCAACGCAATATTATTATCTGGCACACGAATACCGATAGTTTTTCGTTTAGATGTCATTAAGCGTCTTGGCAACTCTTTGGTCGCCGTTAAGATAAACGTGTAACGTCCTGGCGTATTATTTTTAATTAAACGATAAACACTGTTCGTCACTAATGAATAATTAGATAATTCTGATAAATCGCTGCATACCAAAGTAAAATTATGCCCTTCAGGAAGCTGACGAATCCGAATAATCCGATCCATTGCGTGTTTATCACCAATCATACAACCCAATGCGTATCCAGAATCGGTTGGATAAATAATCACACCACCACTACGCAAAATTTCAACTGCTTGATTAATTAAACGTTGTTGTGGATTGTCTGGATGGATATAGAAGAACTGACTCATAACACTCTCCTTCGCCGTTACAACAAAAAACGCGTCTATTATATAACGCAATTCCTCCAAGAATAAGTATAAGCCAAAGATTTAATTCGCTCGTTGCCAAACTGTTTTGACTTGTTCAGGGATTGCCAAATTACGCCCTAATTCAATCCAACCACAAGGATAATGGAAATCTGAACCAACAGAAGCGAGTAGATTTAATTCCGTGAGCCACTTAATCAACATCTTTTGCTGGTTATGATCAACACCACCCGCAATTTCCACCGCATCACCTTGCCATTGTTGGAAATCTTTAATCAAACTATGAATCTTATTATTTGTCATTTGATAACGCATTGGATGAGCAACGACAGCCATTCCTCCCGCTTGATGAATTACGTCTATTGCAGTCGGGATATCACACCAATTCGCTTTCACATAACAAGGTTTTCCTTGCGATAAATAACGCTTAAACGCCTGCCCCTCATTACTCACTAACCCAATATTCACTAAATAACGTGCATAATGTGCACGAGTGACTTCACCACTGGTTAGTGCCTGAGCTTCGGCAAACGCATTCGGTAAGCCAAATTTTTTAAACTTCTCACCAATTTCCACAGCTCTTGCATGGCGTAAATTAGCTTGTTCTGCTAATAAAGCCGTCATCGCTGGATGATCTTCGGCAAAATCTAAACCAACAATATGAATTGTTTTACCTTGCCAAATTGTGGAGATTTCCACACCAGTAATAAAAGCAATGCCCTGTTGTTGAGCGGCTAAACGTGCTTCTGCAATACCGTCCACTGTATCGTGATCCGTTAAAGCCAGCATTTCCAGACCTTGAGCTTTGGCACGCAAAATTAATTCTGTTGGCGATAAAACACCATCAGAAGCGTTACTATGTGTATGTAAATCAAGTTTTGTTGCAGAAAGTTGTGCTAATCTAGCTTGCATTATTCTTATTTTTATCCAATTAAGCGTATTGTTTAAACATCATCTCAGGCACATCAACTTCAATAACTAAAGCCTCAAGACGATTTACATTGATTCGGAATGGATCACCGAAATAGTAAGTTAATTGTGGCAACACAATATTTTGTTCAAGCAAAATAACATTCGCTATATTACCTTCAATATTGGTAACAAGTAACGTTGCCCAAGATTGTGTTGCATTAATAAAGCAACGAGCTAAACTCGGTTCAGTCACGGTTTGTCCATTTAACACCGCAAAAAACCAGTTTTGTGGTTGTTTAGGTAATAAAAAGTGTTCACAAGCAATGGCACTATATGCAAGACGTTGATTAATTTCTTCAGGAAGTTGTAAAGGATCTAGCATATCCAGAAAAGTCGCTACTTTGTCTAAATCTGCTAGGGAAAAGTCATTAGTTGCTAAACCATCACCATTTAATACACTTTTGCTTAATGTTGTTTCAATTAGGGTGCAATTAGGCAATACAGCCGTGAGTCGATCACGTACCGCATCATAACTCCATTTACACACACCATTAAATAACATTAAACCATTACCTCAAAAATATAAAAACTCTAACTGTCTGATTATATGCCAAAAAATCGTATTATGTGATGAAAATGTTTACTTTTTTCTAAATTTTCTAACATTTAACAATATTTCTCTGATTTTCTCCTTTGATCACATTTAAAATACCTATTTTGTGTTAGGATTATTTTTATTTTTCTTTTCATTATGGAGCATTATCGTGGTACTGATGGAGTGGCTGCCCAATCAAATAAATCCTCAACTTATTATTGTCCTTGTTCTATTAATTGCTGCAATCTGGTTATTTATTTCTAACAAAATCCGTATGGATGTCGTTGCTTTATTAGTATTAGTTGCTTTTAGCTTAACGGGCATCTTAACTGTCCCTGAAATTTTAGCTGGTTTTAGCGATCCGAACGTTGTATTGATTGCGTTGTTATTTGTCGTTGGTGATGCTTTATTACGAACTGGCATTGCTTACCAAGTCAGTGATTGGCTATTACGAATTGCCAATAATAATGAAGTGAAAGTCCTCATTTTATTAATGTTGGCAGTTGGTACTTTAGGGGCATTCATGAGCTCAACTGGCATTGTAGCAATCTTTATTCCTGTGGTATTAGCGATCTGTCGCAGTATGCACATCTCACCAAAACGTTTAATGATGCCCTTAAGTATTGCTGGCCTAATTAGCGGAATGATGACACTCATTGCAACGCCACCTAACTTAATCGCCAATGCCGAATTAGTAAAAGTAGGCTGGCCCGCATTAAACTTTTTTTCCTTTACACCTATTGGCATTATGGTGTTAGTGCTAGGAATCCTTTATTTGTTGTTAGCTCGCCGTTTGTTAGATAGCGGTAATCCAGAAGATTTAAAGCAAAACTATAACCGCACCTCAATGAACGATTTAATTGAAAGTTATCAACTCTCAAACCGATCTCGCAAAGTGATTGTTTTACCTGATTCTCCCTTTATTGGTAAGACATTAGATGAATTACATCTCCATTCACGCTATAACATTTTGATTATTGCGATTGAACGGTGGCGACGTATTCGACGTATTGTCGTCACACCAACAGCACTAACCGAACTGCGTGCAAAAGATATTTTGTTATTTGATATTACAAATGATGATCTTGATTGGCAGCAATTTTGTCAGCAGCACCACTTAAAACCAATCGAAGTTAGAGGTCACTATTTTAGTGAGAAAGCAAAAAGTGTGGGTATGGCAGAAATTTCTCCAATTCCAGAAAGTACTTTACTCGGCAGAACAGTACGAGATGTTCGTTTTCAAAATAAATATGGCTTAACGATTGCAGGGGTAAAACGAGGTCATCAACTTTTACAAACCGATCTGGCAAACATTGAATTTACCGTTGGGGATCAATATGTCGTCATTGGAGAATGGAAACAGATTCAAGCATTACAAAGCAAAAACCAAGATTTCTTTTTACTAAATTCACCCGCCGAAATTGAACAGGTTGCCCCTGCTTTAAGTCAAGCACCTCATGCACTATTCTCCGTTGCAATTATGGTTGGCTTAATGGTTTCAGGCATGGTGTCTAATGTCATCGCAGCTTTAATCACCTGTATTTTACTCGCTAAATTCCGCTGTATTGATGCCAAAAGTGCTTACAATGCTATTCATTGGCCAAGCCTTATTTTAATTGTTGGTATGATGCCTTTTGCTACTGCATTAACTAAAACAGGCGGTATTGCATTAGCTGTTGATACCTTATTAGATTTGGTAGGTGGCTGGGGAATTCACGCTATTTTGGCTAGCCTATTTATACTTTGTGCCATTATCAGTTCGTTTATCTCAAATACCGCAACGGCGATTTTAATGGCACCTATCGCCGTTGCAATGGCAGTAAAATTGGGTACATCGCCAGTTCCTTTTGTAATGACGATAGCCATTGCTGCTTCAGCCGCTTTTATGACGCCCGTTGCTTCCCCAGTCAATACAATGGTTTTAGGGCCTGGGGGTTATAAATTTATTGATTTTGTCAAAATTGGCGTCCCATTTACGCTTATTGTTATGGTGGCAACAATCTTTGTTGTGCCACTATTATTTACATAACAAATTTAGAGTCTGACTTTATAACGGAGTAGCAATAGATAGATGTGAAGTATCATTCTTTCGTTCAATTTTAAACGTTTTTTGATCTTCGTTTTGTTGATAATTGACGACACTGATACTGCAATTAATCAGACTTTCACTCACGCCTAATTGACGGTGCGTTTGCCAGGTATGACCACCAAGCAAAGCCAAAAGTAAACGCAAGGTATGCCCGTGCGAAACAATTAAAATATTTCCTTGTTGATGCACTCTAATAATATCTTGCACGGCTTTCCATGAACGATCGGCTAATGTACTAAAAGGTTCGCCTTGATTATATTCTGCAATATGTCGATCATAAATTTCAGGTTGTTTGACCAAGTTTTGAAATGGCTCAGTATACCGAATAGTATCAATCTGAATACCTTCCCATTGGCCAAAAAATTGTTCATTTAATCCTTGATGCTGGAATAATGGAATATCACGCTCACCAATCACATGACGTGCTGTATCAATCGTTCGTTGTAAACCACTAGAATATGCAGCAACAAAAGGGATAGCCTTTAATGCTTGTCCCGCAGATAACGCCCCTTTCACTCCCTCTACTGTCAATGGTGAATCACCTTGTCCTTGTAACAGTCCCTTTTCATTCCATTCAGTACGACCATGACGTAAAAAATAAAAAGTCAGATTTTTTTGCATTGTTATCCTCAAAAAAATAGCCCTCATTGTCGAGGGCTGCTTATGATTTATTCAGCTTGTTCTGGATCTGCATATTTTGCAGCAGTTTCTTTTAATAATGGCTGTAATTCACCTTTTTGGAACATTTCCAAAATAATGTCACATCCACCAATTAACTCACCTTCTACCCATAATTGTGGGAAAGTTGGCCAATTTGCAAATTTGGGTAACTCCGCACGAATATCTGGATGCTGCAAAATATCTACATAACCAAAAGGCACTTGGCAATTAATAATTGCTTCTACTGCTCTTGCAGAAAATCCACATGATGGGAATTTTGGTGAGCCTTTCATATAAAGCATAATTGGGTTTTCACTTAATTGTTGTTTAATTCTTTCAATAGTTTCCATCTATTTTAACCTCACGTTATACGACAAGACCAAAAAGCGTCGAGATTGTAACATAAGCCTCGTAATAAACCAATCTTACTCATTAGAGTTACCAGCTTCCACCAGCTCCGCCTCCTCCAAAGCTCCCACCGCCGAAACCACCACGATCACCACCACCAAAACCACCTCTGTGATGTCGTTCAAATGGATTATCATCTAGATTAATATAGATACCACCAGATTGGTAATGCCGAGAACGTGGACTAATATAAGTTCTACGTTTATGACGTTCACTAAGAAAAACAACTAGGAAGAAAAAAGCCACCATTAATACAGGAATAAAATCATAACGCTCTGGCTCAGCAAGTTGTTCAGGCTTAAACTCACCTTGACTGGCAGCCATAATATATTTCAAGCCTTCACTAATCCCTGTCGCATAACGATTTTCACGAAATGCGGGCGTAATCACTTGACGGATCACTTTACCTAAAAAAGCATCAGGTAATACTCCTTCTAATCCTTGTCCTGTTGCAATAAAAACCTTACGATCATTTTTTGCAATCAACATCAAGACACCATTATTTAATTTTTTACGACCAATACCCCAACGATCGCCCAACGCAAAAGTATAATCTGCAATCTCCATTTCCCCCGTAGTTGGGATCATCACGACCGCAATTTGCGAACTGGTCTTTTGGCTATAATTGACCAACTGTTGTTCAATAGCTTGTTGCTGTTGTTCGCTTAAAGTGTGAGTATAATCATTTAAATAGTGAAAAGGTTGTGGCACGGATGGGAAATTTGCAGCTCCACTCACTGTCGAAAAAAATAAGCAGAACCATAATACATAAGCATATTTTTTCATTTGATCACCACTTCATTTGGTAATTCATTGCGATCATTTTCTTGATATGGAAAATGAAGTGACAAACGCTCACCAATGAGGGCAATCGCACTAACAATACCTTCGGTATATTGTTTCTGTTTTGCTGCAGTAACAATCAAATCACACGCTTGTTGCCAAAAACCAGCCTCAACATAGTGATCAATACCTTGATCACCAATAATTGCACACTGCTTGGAATGTAATGCCAGATAAATTAATACCCCGTTTCGTTGCACTGTTTTTTCCATTTCTAATTGTTGGAATAATTCTGTTGCCCGTTGCATACCAGATACAGCATGCTCCACTGGTAACTTTTGTTCTACATATACCCGTAATTCAGCAGAGGTTTGTAATTCCAGTTGCACAATCGCCCGTTCAACACGGGCTTTATCTATCGGTTGTTTAAATAACATAATAAAAAATCCGATTATTCATTAAAAATTAACTGTTGGTGCTTTTTCTGCACCAATATCTGCTTTGAAATATGGTTTTTCATTAAAACCAAATAACATGGCAACTAATTTAGTTGGGAAAGTACGAATTTTTTTGTTATATACTTTAGCTGCTTCATTAAAGGTATTGCGTGCAACATTAATCCGATTCTCAGTCCCTTCTAATTGTGTTTGCAAAGTTAAAAAACCTTCATTCGCTTTTAATTGTGGGTAATTTTCAACTGTCGCTAACAAACGAGATAAAGTTGAACCGACTTGATTTTGTTGTTGTTGGAATTGTGCTAATTGTTCTTCCGTCATATTCGCAGGATCAATTTTAATTTGAGTTGCTTTAGCACGAGCCTCAACCACTTTAGTTAAAGTGTCTTGTTCAAAGTTTGCTTGACCTTTAACAGTATTCACTAAATTTGGAATTAAATCGGCACGACGTTGGTATTGCGACTCTACATTCGCCCAAACAGAATCAATATCTTCTTCTGCTTGCACAAGACTATTGTAACTACTCATTACAGTAAAACCTAAAACAATCGCAATCAAAACCGCAATTAATGTACTTTTTTTCATATTTTCCTCTTGATGATTAAATTAAACACGTCTCTAACGCTATCTTCGTTCAGGCGAAATATTGTAATCTAATTTGGCTCTTTTTACATTGGGGAAGATACCATATTATTGGTTACTAAAAATAAACAATTTAAGTCAGTTAAATAATCATTGCAGAATTTATCCTGCAGAATTATTTAAATTTGTGATCCATATCACAGATTATCAACAACTTCTCAATATTGAAAAGCGTACAATACCGAAGTGCATTATTGAACTAACCTCAAGGAGATAACAATGAAAACTTTAAAATTATCTGTTTTAGCCATTTCCACTGCATTAGCGTTATCCGCTTGTAGTACGCAACAAAATACGGAACAACAAGCAGCACAACGTTTAGTAGATCAAGCAACTTTTGGGGTGAACTGGGTACAACAATCTGGTGAATACCAAGCATTAGCTTACCAAGCATTTAATATTGCCAAAGTAAGTTTTGATAAAGCTAAAGTCCAAAAAGGTAAGAAAAAAGCAGTGGTATCAGATTTAGATGAAACACTATTGGATAATAGTGCTCACGCTGCATGGCAATCTAAAAACTTACAACCTTATACCAGCGAAGGTTGGACTAAATGGGTAAATGCACGTCAAACTGCTGCTGTTCCAGGTGCAGTAGCGTTCGCAAATTATGTTAATAGCCATGGCGGTACAATGTTCTATGTTTCTAACCGTAAAGATAGCAATGAAAAAGTTGCAACGATTGATGATATGAAACGTTTAGGTTTCACTGGTGTAAATGATAAAACTTTACTCTTGAAGAAAGATAAATCAGCAAAATCAGCACGTTTTGCCGAAATTGAAAAAATGGGTTATGAAATTGTGATGTATGTTGGGGATAATCTAAACGATTATGGTGATGCAACTTACCGCAAACCTAATGCAGAACGCCGTCAATTTGTTGCCGAAAATGAAAGCAAATTTGGTAAACAATATATTGTATTACCAAATCCAAATTATGGAGATTGGGAAGGTGGCTTAGATCCTAACTACTTCAAAAAATCTGCATCTGAGCGGCTAAAAATTCGTGAAGCAGCATTAAACGCATGGGATGGTAAATAAAATTTTATCTTTTTATTGTTTTGGGTAGTAAATGAAAAATTTACTACCTTTACTTTTATCAGTTACCCTGAGATTAGCCATAAAAAATGCCTTAAACAGCAAAGGTATTTAAGGCATTTATTCATTAACAGAAGTTAATTTAAATAAGTAAAGACTCTAACCACTTTCTTCACACCATTAATAGTTCGGACGGCTTCAACTGCTGCATTAGCTTGTGCTTGTGTCACACGACCTAACAAATAGACAATACCATTTTCAGTCACTATTTTTACATCTGTCGCTTTTACATTACCATTCACAAAAAGTTTAGATTTCGCTTGCGTAGTAATCCAAGTATCTTTACTTACTTGTGCAAGACTTACTTCTGGTCCAATTTCAATTTGTTCATACACATCCGCAATATCTCTAACACCACGAGCCAGATTAACTGCCACTTCACGCAAATCCTCCCTTGGTGCCTGCCCAACCAACAATACTCTCGCATTATAAACAATCGCACTAATATGAGCTTGTTCATTGAGTTGTTTATCTTTACGTAACGCATCAGCTACACGAAATTCTAAAGTTTGATCATCAATTTGTGTACCCGTAGTACGTGGATCAGTTGCCACTTTAGTCGCTAATGCTCCACCACCAAGTACAGCTGCAACACAACCTTGCAATAATAAAATTGTACCAACCATTACACCTAATTTTACCAGTTTGTTCCATTGACGATTACGCATTATTGCCTCCTTTTTGGGATTAATGAGAAAACAGTGAAAAATCAATTAATTCGCATAAAGTATTAATAATAAATAAATGTTGTTCTAATACTCGAACTTCTTTTTGTACAAGAACAGCGATATTAATATCATTTTCATCTAATAAACCATTTAGATGATCGCTTTTATCACCTGTTAATGCAATCACTAAAATATCTTTTTCCTTAGCATGGCGAATAAGAGAAAGTGAAATTTCTTCAGTATCTGGAGTTAATACGACTAAAACATCGCCAGTTTGAACCATTGCATTAAACTGTTTTTGGTAAGCTTCCAACAGATTATTATCACTTAATAATGCCGCACCGATTGCTCCTTCCAATCCTAGAAATACAGCTGGAAAGCTCGGTCGTACTAATTGATAACGATTAATTAAATTTGCGACCAATAATTGAGCATTTGCCGTAGAACGTCCATATCCAAAAACAGCAATTTTATTGCCTCTCAATAAACATTGAGTCAATTCAGTAGTTGTTTTTTCCAAAATCTCTGGAATGACTGCTGCAGTCGCAATATGCCCCTTAATACTCTCTTCATATAACACTTTTATTCTCTCTAACATATTTCTCAACCATTGAATTCAATAAAATTTTTTAGCCAAGTTAATTGATGATTAGTACCATCAAACGCCACTACATCAAATCGACAATTTACCGTATCTAAACTTTGGTCATGTTGACTTAACCATAAATTTGCCGTCTTTAATAACTTCTGCTGTTTTGCCCAAGAAATACTCTCTACTGCCGAACCAAATTTATCACTCTTACGTTGACGTACTTCAACAAATACTATCGTTTGGTGATCCTGCATAATGAGATCTAATTCGCCACACGGAAAATTTTGATTCGCTGCAATAAATTTCAGCCCTTTTTTTTCTAAAAAATGGCGAGCTTGTTGTTCAAACTCGCCACCTTGTTTTCTTGGACGGAATAACGACATATTATTTTAGTTAATTGTCTTAATATTGCCGTTATCGTATTGCATCCATGTCATAGCACGCTCAATATTACAGCCATCGCCAGCACTTAATACACCAGTTAATCCATTAATGCTATAACCTGGAATTTGACGCATTTCAGCAAATTTATTAATCAACATCCACGCATCCGCCCCCATTGCATATAAACGAAGTAATGAATAATCACCATTAGCGAGTTTTAATGCTTGTTGATAACTTGCTGAATCAAGATCACTTAGGAATGGAATATCACTAAATTTCACGCCATTCATTGTCATACGATAATCAGGACCATTATTCGCAGAATTACTACGTGAAGTTGCATAAATCGCAATGCCATGTTCATCTGAATTATCTAATGTGGTTTTAATCTCTTGCAGCTGTTGGCTATCTGCCACCACATAAATCGCACTCACTTTGCCTGACATGGAAGCATTTTTAATATTTACCAAAATGTCATCCACTAGATTGTAGTAATAAGTATTGGCATCCGTTCCTGCGAGACTCTGCCATCTTGCATTAAATGCAGAAGCACTGCGTTGTCCAAGATCATTTTGTGGTGCAAATACCATTGGATTAGTTTCACCATCATTCCACATTTTTACTGCAGCAGATTGTGCTTCATCTTCAGGTGATAATCCATAATAACAGACACCTTGTAATGGACGCATACTCTGTGCCGTATTAAGCGTTAATACGCTTAATCCTTGCATCGCATTACTATTCAATAAGGTTTCCACATTATTTTTTAACAATGGACCAACAACAGCTTGAGCCCCCTCTTGTTTTGCTTGATTAACAAGATCAGCAATAGGTGTGCCACTCATTGTGTCATAGGCTTTCACAATCACTGACGAAGTCCCATGAGCGTCATTAAAACCTTGTTGGATAATTTTTCCGATTATCTCACCATTACCACTTAATGGCAGCAATAATGCAACTTGTTGAAGTTGCTGATTTTGGAAATTAACTACCCCACGCAAATCGGTTGGTAATAAGAATGCTGCAGAGTGATTCGCATAAGTGGTTTTCCAGTTTTGAATCGCAAAACGCATTTGATCTGGTTGTGAAATATGATCGTTATAAACTTTTGCTAAATCTATCCAACCTTTTAACACAATATCATTTGGGTCAACAATTAAGCTATTAAGTGTATTCTTATCTAAACTTCTCAATAAGCTCCAAATCGTATCGTTATTTTGTTGTTTACGCTGCATATCACTAATAAAACGATCCATTTGAACATGTGCATTAATTGAACCCACAATATCTTTACTATTTTCTGCTACTCGAGCTAATACACCATAATAACGTACTTTTTGCGAATTACTTAAACGATTAAGATCAATCGTATTTAATAAACTAGTAGCACTATTATTATCACGTTGAGCTGCTAATAAATGTGCTTTTAATAAATTTGCATCAAGTTGTTGATCATCATCTAAGTATTTTAACGAAGCTAATAAACTTGCCGCTTGATCAATTTTATTCTCACTTAATAAAGCACGCACTGCCAATAATTGATAATTTATTCGTTCTTCATCATCTTGACTACTATTGACTTTATCTAAATAAAAATCTGAACTAGCGTAAGCATCGTTTTGTAACATCGTGTTACCTGAACCTGATAAAACACTACATCCTGCGACACTAAACACAACAAAAAAAATCAGGAAAAGATTTTTTAAATTCATCCGTTGTAATAGAATGTTTAACATATTCATCCCTATGATAATTTGAACTATCATGACAAAATAAAACCGCTCAACCTTAGGTTGAGTACCTGTAAAATCTTACTTATCTATTAGTTTAAAAGCAAATAAAAGACTTAATTATGAGCAATTTATTTGGCACATTGTATATTGTTGCTACACCAATCGGAAATTTAAATGATATTAGCCAACGTGCGTTGGATATTTTAACCCAAGTTGATCTTATTGCAGCAGAAGACACACGGCATAGTGGTTTACTGCTTAATCATTATGCAATCAAAAAACCATTATTCGCATTACATGATCATAACGAGCAACAGAAAGCCACTGTATTAATCGAAAAATTACAACAAGGTACCAATATTGCCTTAATCTCTGATGCAGGTACACCATTAATCAGTGATCCTGGGTTTCATCTTGTACGAGCTTGCCGCCAAGCCGATATTAAAGTTGTTCCTATTCCTGGTTGTTGTGCTGCTATTACAGCACTTTCTACAGCAGGAATTGCCTCTAATCGCTTCTGTTTTGAAGGCTTTTTACCAGCCAAAAGCAAAGCTCGCCGAGATCGCTTATCCGAGTTACGCCAAGAATCTCGAACACTGATTTTTTATGAATCCACTCATCGAATTTTAGACACACTACAAGATATGCTATTGATCTTTGGTGAAGATCGCTATCTTGTCATGGCAAGAGAATTAACCAAAACCTGGGAAACTATCTATGGTAACCGTTTAGTGGAATTAATTGACTGGTTAAAACAAGATGCTAATCGTTGTAAAGGAGAAATTGTTTTAGTTGTTGAAGGGGCACCTGAATCTGATAAATCGGATTTTAGCGAACAAGCTCTGCTAAGTTTACGCTTGATTAGCCAAGAATTACCACTGAAAAAAGCAGCTGCGATCGTAGCCGAAATATATGGTTATAAAAAGAATGCCCTCTATCAGTATGGTCTAGAGCATTTCACATCTGAACATTAATTACCGCAAAAGGAATTATCGTGTATCGTCATCATTACCTTGAAATGCAAGAACATCATTTTTATGTGCCATATTTTGATCATATGCGTCGTGTGCGTGTTCTTCTGCCCAAAAATTATCATCAACAGCAATGGCAACGCTATCCCGTACTATATATGCACGATGGACAGAATATTTTTTATAGTAAAGAGTCTTATTCTGGCTATTCGTGGAAGATTATTCCCACTATCAAACACGATAAAGAACTACCGCAAATGATTGTCGTCGGTATTGATAATGCTGGAGAAGCTCGTTTAGATGAGTATGCCCCTTGGCAAACAGATGTCGGTTCAGCAGAAATGCGGAATATCGGCGGTTTAGGTATGGAATATGGGCAATGGGTGGTCGAAGTTGTAAAACCTTTTATTGATCAACACTATCGCACCTTACCAGAACGAGAACATACCTTATTAGCAGGCAGTTCAATGGGTGGAATTATTACCGCTTATATGGGATCGGCTTATCCACACATTTTTGGGCATTTAGGCGTCTTTTCCTTAGCATCATGGTTTAGTGAATCTGCCTTTCTCGACTTTATTCATCAACACCCCATTGATCAAGCTAGTAAGGTCTTTATTCACGTTGGTACTAAAGAAGGTGATGATGCCGATGCACAATTTATTTCCAATATGAATCAAGCCTATATTGATTGTACGTTACACTATTATCAAACCTTAATTCGTACAGGACACTCACTAGACAATATCTGCCTACGTTTAATGGCAAACGAAATCCACCACGAAAAACATTGGGCGGATCATTTTGTGGAGTTTTTAAGGTTTGCTTTGATCTCAAATTAAAATTATGAAGCATGGATTAAAGTTATTTACCCAAATTCATCTTAGGGACAGCGTTTTCAAGCTTTAATAAATGATTTTCCTACTCCCGTAAATCATGCTGTATCACTCACTGATTTTGGAATAATTGATAATTGGGAAAGATTAGACATTTGGCAAAAATGAAAACTGACACGTACAAATAAATGCAGAGGTGCCAGTTAGATGGAAATTTACCTTTAATAACCAGCATTATTACTCGCCAAACCTTAGTCGCTATTATTGGGATTGTGTTGTTTGTGAAATGGTTTGCTTAATATTTTCCTAAATTTATCCACAAAAAAACCGAGTGAAAATTTCTTCTCACTCGGTTTTGGTTTATTGTCGTATTAAAACGACTTACTGAGGTTTATCTCTATTACCACTGATAAGCAACACCAGCTGTTACACCAACCTTACCACGGCTATTTGAGTTTCCAGAAAGTTTTAAGATAATCTTACCATTATCTGAAACTTTTGAAACCCCCAATGCCAGAGCATTTTCACCAGCATAGCTACTACCAGCAACAGCAACTACACTACGTCCTGCTTCTATCGGTTGAGGCAAGCCAGCGGTTGCCATTGCACTTGCAGTACCAGCATTCGCATTACGGTTAACATTCTCAATACGATTCGATAAGTGGTTACCCAATGATTGAAGCTGACTAACATTTACCGCATCGTTTGGATTTACGCCATTCGCAACACCTGAAATTCGGGTAGGATTTTGTACATCACCAACATTTAATACATTAATACCATCATTATCTGTTGATGAAGTCATCTTCACATTGCCCACTTTCAACTCAGTGAACTCAGGATTATTTTTCATCTTCACAGTATAAGTTGTGCTACCGTCACTATTGATGGCATCAGTCACTTCAATATTATCACCTGCAGCAATCTTTGTTTTAGATTTTACTGCATCTGCTTTCACTTGAGCTACAGCATCACTGATACTGGATTTACCTGTACCACCAATATCCACTTTAGTGTTACCGTTGCTGTCTTTCTTAATAGCATCTTTGCCAATTAAGTCGGCCACTTGCCCAGCATTTACCGCTGCTTTTGCTTGTTTTGAATCAGTAAGATCTGCATCAGCTACTTCAACTGTCGCTAAGTTATCATCAGCAACCGCTTCATTATTTAGCTTACTTGGATCTTTTACTGCCTTAATGCCAGCTGGTTTAACGTTAGTAGTAAAGTCAACTGCACCATTCGCTGTCAAGTGATAGAAATCATCACCGACTTGAACTAATGGCTTACCTTCTCTATCCACATAAGTCATCGGAATACCTTTAACTTCAATAGTATAGCTAAATACGCCGTCCTTAGGCTTAGTAGTGGTAACTTTTGTATTCGCTCCTGCATTTACGTTTACAGTATCGCCAAGTTTAACGGTTGTACCTTCTTCGCCATTTGCAGAGAACTTCAAGCCTTTATTAGTAAGCTCATTTGTTACTGTTGTTACTTTATTCGCTACTTCGGTATCTACATAGCCTTTATTCGCTGCATCACTGTTCTCAGTAGGTGCACCTACATTAGTGATTCTTGCACCACCTACGTTGATAGTATTGTTATCACCAAATGTAATCTTACCTTGACCATCTTTACCACCAACAGAAGTAATACCCGTCAACGTATCATTAAGGTCATACTTGATATTACCATCTTTATCGATAGAAGCTGTGGTATTAGTACCATCAACAAAATTTAGCCCCTTATTCAACGAAGTAGTTCCAGTATTACCCTTATTTACACTGTAAGTAAGATTAACACTTACACCACCAGTACCGTTGATATCAGCTTCGGTAATCACACGAGAAGCACCATTAGTACCGCCTGTTCCATCAGTACCATTGATACCGTTCTTCACAACAACGTTACCGTCAGCGTCCACACCGATATAGCCATCTTTACCATCAGCACCCTTACCATCAAGCACAATACCCTCAAAGGTTGGGGTGTTCTTAATCGCAATACGGATTAAGTTATTGGTTGCATCAGCAAAGGTAGCGAGATTATCGCTTGCGTAAGCATCTTCATTAACGGTGGTATCACCTGCTGTTCCAGCAGCATTTAATTTACCCACAATATTAAGTTGTGTACCTAATGGACGATGAACTTCTGTACCTGCATTATCCGCAAAACTTAAGCCAGCTTGAGCCACAGTTTGGAGATCGCCAACAGTTGCAGCGTTATTCAAGCCAGTGGTTTGTGCCAATAGACCGCCTTTACCATCTTTATTTGCACCTGCAACTGCTTCACGAGCTGCTGTTGCTAATGCTTGTGCTGTATCGCTATCTTTTGTTGTCATCAACTTAACTTTAGCATCCGCCACAAGTTGATCAGCTTTCGCTTTAGCCGCTGCTGCTTTAGCCGCATCATCACCTTCTGTTTCTGCAGCGGTTAATTTAGCAACTAAATCATCATAGCTAGTCGCTTTATCAGCTTCTGCCTTACCATCGTTATAAGCATCAACAGCAGCTTTCTTAGCAGCATCATCGCTTACTAACCCTTTGTCGCCAAGGTTACCCTTGATATTTGCTAATGTAGTTGGGTTAGTGGTTGTACCGTCTGGACTTACCGCAGACACTGCCACTTTATCTTTGGTAAGATGTTTAGTCTCATCATCACCCGCAAGCTGTGCTAGCGTTTGACCTGTTGTACCTGATTTCGCTTCACCAGTTTTGCTATCAACATCATTTTTATCATACCAGAGACCATCGTTAGCTTTGACTTTACCATCTACTGTATTGATTGTGTAATATTCGCCATTTTCGACTAAAACACGTTCGCCAGTCTCTGCGTTCGTATAAACCGATGAACCCGCAGTACCATCACGCAAGGCTTGGACTTTATTAACAAGTGTTGTGCCGTTAAGACCATCTTTACCTGCTGGACCTTGTAATCCATTGCTAGCATTTGTTCCTGGAACACCACGATCACCGATCTTGCTTGTACCATCTTTACCAGCCGCACCATCAATACCGTTGATAGGCTTAGTGCCAACACCAACTTTTGCTGCCAACGCATCTAATTGTGCTTTATTGACTGCATCATTATCATCTTGCGCTGCTGCAACATCAGTTAAACGTGCCTTATTTACATTGATGGTTGGGGTCTCTCCTGTCGCTACAGGTTTTCCCAAAGTGATTTTAGCGGCTGTTTTACCTGCTTCAGTTTCACCTTCAATTGAGGTAATGCCTGCTAATTCACTCTTGAGGTTATATTTCACGATACCATTTTCGCCAATTTCAGCTGTGGTATTGGTACCATTGTTGAAATGTAACCCTTCATCAAGTTTAACCGTGCTAGATTTAACTTCGCTATTATCTTTTGAATACCCCTTACCATCAGTAGTTGCATAAGCAAGTTTGATAGTGGCGTTCTCACCAGTAAGGTCTTTTGCAGTAATAATCTTAGAACCATCTTTACCGTCTAGGCCATCAACACCATTCTTACCATCAACCCCATTGATAACAACCACTTCACCGTTTTCATTTACACCGATAAAGCCATCTTTTCCATTTTGACCATCCAACACAATACCCTCAAAGGTTGGGGTTTTCTTAATCGCAATACGGATTAAGTTATTGGTTGCATCAGCAAAGGTAGCGAGATTATCGCTTGCGTAATCATCTGCCTTAACGGTGGTATCGCCTGCTGTTTCAGTAGCATTTAATTTACCCACAATATTCAATTGTGTACCTAATGGACGATGTACTGCGTCGCCGTTGTTGCCAGCAAATTCTAAGCCAGCTTGAGCCACAGTTTGAAGGTCTTTCATTGAAGCAGCGTGTTTAAGCTCTGCATCAGTTAAGCTATAGATACCGCCTGTACCGTCTTTGTTATCTCCAGCTACCGCTTTACGAGCATTGTCTGCGGTGGTATCAGCTGGTTTCAAGGTGCTATCCACATTCGCTAAGACCATTGCATCTTTGGTACTACCGTTCGTATTAACCGCAGAAATCACCACATCTTTACTTTCAACTTTATTGCCATCAGTTTTTGCTACTTCAGCAGCAAGTTCTGTAAGTGATTTAGCTTGGCTAGTCGGATTCTCTATTAGGGAACCATCTGCATTGACATCTTCTTTCGCATACCATTTACCATCGTTCGCTAACGTATAACCATCAAATGCATCTTTCTTGTAGTATCCGCCATCGATCTTCACTAAACGATCACCATCTTTATTGGTGTAAACCATATTGCCAGAAACTCCTTCACGTTGTGCAAATACTTGATCCGTTAACGATCTACCATCAAGACCATCTCTGCCAGCAGGACCTTGAGTACCGTTAGTACCATTCACTCCACCAATACCTGGTGTACCTGCTGCACCATTGCTGCCATTGCCGCCGATTGTGCTAGCTAATTGATCAAAGGCTGCACGAGTTACCGCAGAAGTTCCATCTGTTGAATCGTCTTTTAAGCCTGAGAGAACGACCTTGGTATCCGAACCTGCTGTGGTTGTTGTATTAGCAAAGGTGAGTTTATCGCCATTCACATTAGGCGTTACTTGCACACCATTTGTCGCACCCTCTGCTTTAAGGGTGATAGACTCAAACTCAGGGGCTTTCTTCATCGCAATTTGGATTTGATTATTCTCAGCATCGACTAATGTTGTTAAGTTTTGTGCAGAGTAAGCTTCTTTACCACCTAAACCTTCATTAGTATCTTTCGCACCAATAATATTCAATGCAGTACCTAATGGACGATGTACAGTTGTGCCTTTATCGCCAGCAGTTGACGCATCAATTGAACCAGTGAAATCTAGACCAGCTTGAGCAACCGCTTGTAAATCACCAAGATTTGCTGCTTTGTTCAAGTCAGCACCTGCTTTAGCCAATAAACCGCCTTTACCATTTTTGGTATCGCCAGCAATCACTTTTTGAGCTGCATCAGCACTGATTGCCTCAGGTGTTGTCAAGGCTGTTTTATCAGCTGTATCATCGCCTGCATCAGAATTATCCGCCTTACCAGTTAAGCCTAAACCACTCTTCACGTTTGCTAAAGTGCTTGGTAGGTTAGTAGTACCATCCGCATTGACCGCAGAGAGGATAACGTCTTTTGCTGCAACAATCTTATTTTGATCTGCTGTAGCAAGATCTTTGAGCGTCTTACCTTCAGCAGATGCGTTAATCACATTACCATCTTCATCAACATCGTTTTCGGCATACCATAAACCGTCATTAGCTTTTTCCATGCCATCTACAAGAGCAGCTTTATAGTAACTACCATTTTCAGCAAGAACACGGCTACCATCAGCTTCGGTATAAACCACCGTACCCGCCACGCCATCACGTAGTGCTTGAACTTTGTTCACCACAGTAGTGCCGTTTAAGCCATCTTTACCAGCTGGACCTTGTTTACCATCGTTACCATTTGTACCTGGAACGCCTTTACCGTCAGTGGTGCTAACTATGCCATCTTTACCATCTTTACCATCAATACCATTGACAGGTTCAGTACCCACTTTAGCAGCAAGATCGTTTAATTGACCAAGGTTCACCACAGAGTCATTTGTCTTACCAGCAGCTACGCCAGTAATTACCACATCGTCACCTTTACCATCATCTCCTACTGTCTCACCATTAGAAAGGTTAAGAACAGTCTTGCCTTTATTATCGCCATCTGTTGCTTTAGATGGGGTAAGAGTAACTTTTGCTGCGGTGTCATCAGTATTACCATTATCTAATGTTACCCCAGTGAATGTTGGGTTCTTCAACATCGCAATACGGATTAAGTTATTGGTTGCATCAGCAAAGGTAGCGAGATTATCGCTTGCGTAATCATCTGCCTTAACGGTGGTATCGCCTGCTGTTTTATCAGTATTTAATTTACCAACAATATTCAATTGTGTGCCTAATGGACGATGAACTTCCGTACCTGCATTATCCGCAAAACTTAAGCCTGCTTTAGCCACAGTTTGGAGATCGCCAACAGTTGCAGCGTTATTCAAGCCAGTGTTTTGCGCCAATAGACCGCCTTTACCGTCTTTAGCATCGCCAGCTACCGCTTTACGTGCTTCATCAGCATCTGTGCCTTTATCACCCAAAGTACCCTTAATGATACCACTAGCACCTTGCTCTCCTTGCGGAGTATTTAATTTTTCAAGTTTATCTTTAAGATCCTGAGCAAGATCAATTGTTATTTCTTGACCATCTTTTGAATTTGCTGTGGTAATGAAACCAGAAGCACCTTTAATACTTAACTTCTCTTTAACTAAGTTAACTTTACCTGCTTTCGCTTCCGTTGAATCTGTTACAAAGTCTAGCTTAAGCTGTCCAACAGTTGCCGCATCGCTTAAATCTGTACCATCAGTTAGATTAGTAATTTTCGCCCCATTACTCACTCTGATATTACCGCTATCCGCAGTAAGCGTTGGTGCATTATCACTTGTACCTAATTTTAAGGTATTGATTTGAATATCGCCTAGACCTTGGAGATTCTGTGCTAATTGGATAAATAAACCATTTTCTCCGCCAATAACCTTGATATTACCCTTAGTAAAGCCAGATTCAGCAGTTTCTGTATCAGATGCCCCATAGATCTTGAGGGTTGAGCCTAACTTTTTCTTCGTTGAACCAGTGTCGCCATTAAAAGTTATTCCGCCTAACTGATTACGCCATTTAGTGAGATAGTTAGTCTCATCCGTACCTCCGTCTTTAAGGTTAGACGCATCAAGATTTGCTTTCTTCGCCAATAACGCTGTTAAAGATTCTTCGCCATTTGTATCAATTTTATCTAACTTCTTGGTAACCGTTTCAGCTAACTTAATTGTTAACGTTTGATCTTTACCCACAGTTTCGATTTGATCTTTCGTACCTGCTATTTTTAATTTTTGGTTGGCTAGTGCTACCGTTAAACTATCTGTGTCTTTATCATCTGTGAATTGCAAAGATGATGCAGCATCTGAGCTGCTAGACGAGCCACCGTCCGAAGGAGGATTTATACTATTACCTGATAGCTTACTCTCAAGATTTGCAATTGCTTGATTGGTGAAATAAAGTTGTGAACCGTTGACTGCATCAGTTGATGATTCAGAAAGTACCCCTGGTGCAACGTGTTGAATTTGACGATTAACAGTCGCATTACCAATAGATAAGACTGGATTGTTTGCATTGAAACCAGCTACTTCCGTTTTCCCAGTAATCACATAATCACTAACTTGTGAACCATTAAGTGCGGCAGTTTGTGAGCCAAAACCTAGTGCAATGCTGCCCTCTGGGCCGACTTTAACTTGAGCTGTATGACCAATAGCAATACTATTCCTTAGATCAACTTGAGATTCAGTTCCTATCGCTATACCGCCTGTCGCCGTATCTTTGACCGAAGCTTTATAGCCAATAGCGATACTATCTTCTGCTAAAGCGGTATTGTTTTGATAGTTAGAGGCTGCAATATCATTTTCACTGATCGTTGTTAGTACTTTTTGCCCACTATCAGTCGTTTTGGCAGCATTAATTGCCGCTACTGCTGCACTGAAATCGCTATATTGGCTCATACCATCCGTTTGAATCTGACTAAGTTTGCTTGCTAAAGATGCAAAACTTGCATTGCTCGTCTCTATCTGCTCTAAATAACTTTTCATTTTGTCTAATGAAGTTTGACTAAATGCCTCATTATTTTTTTCTTTACGAGCAACATAAGTAAGGTATTGAGCTTTCTTATTGACATAATCATTATAATTTTCCTGTTGTTCTAATTCTTTTGCTAATTTAGAACTCGCTCCGCTATTACTAACCGATAGATAATGTAAGGCACGTTGGGTCTTATTACTCATAAAATCAGCTGCGATCATATCTGCATAAACTGATTTAAGTTGTGACACATTCACTGCATCCGTATCTAATGCACCAGCTGCTACATTAGTAATTCGACGCTCAGCTCCTTTTTTACCTACCGAAATTATCCCAGTTGAATTAGAACTAACGCTATAAATAGCATCCTCTTTATTGGGCATCCATCCTTCTAATGCAAATTCTGTATAATCCGTCACCGAGTTCACCCCTAATGCAATAGAATTCCGAATTGAGGCAATAGCTCCCACACCTATTGCCATTGCAGAATTTGCACTTGCACGTGCACTACTACCGATTGCAGTTGCAAAAGGAGAATTATTTGAAATAGTTGCTCGAGTTCCTAACGCAATGGAGTTACTAGAACCTGAAAATACTTCTGAATAACTTCCGAAGGCAATCACATCACTAGCCCCACTTCCGCCAGAAAGGTTACTAATAGCTTTATTATTATCACGAGCCACGGTATCATAACCTATCGCCACATCTTTCCCCATGGCAAAAGTACGATTAGACCCATTTTGCAGAGACACCTTAGAACCAAACACCACAGTATCGCTGATATTCTGACCAATATAATTAGTTCTTCCAATTGTCATACTATCTTTAACGGCACTACTAATGATATTATCCAAACCAATTGCGATATTATTTTCGTAACCAGCTCCACTGATAATTCGATTATTTAAACCAAAGATAATCGAGTTATTAGAGTTAGCTCTAATATAGTTATAAGAACCAATATTTAAAGAGTTATTCGCATCAATTAATGAGCTATAACCGATGGAGATACTGTTATCTTTTAAAGCAGCTGAACTATTCCCTAGAACAATAACATTTTTACCCACTTCTTCTGATTTTTTGATATCTAAGTCACCAATGGTTAAGTAAGTATCCCCAGTTCTCCTAGTCAATCTATTATTTTCTTGTGCAATGAAATAGTTTTTTACCGCCGCTCGCACATCGGCAAAATCATTATCTGCCATATTTACTGCATTATCACCATTAACATAAGCATTAATGAATGTCCCCCCATTTTCTACAGATCCTCCAGCAACGACCTGATTCCCTATTGCCATTGAGTTTTCACCCACCGCATAGGCTTTATAACCATAAGCAACAGTATTAGCATTGGTCGCTTCCGTTAAGTTCCCAATTGATACCGCATTTGATGAGAAAACACGTGATTGCTCACCAATCGCTGTTCCCCCAATTGCACCAGTTTCAACAAACGAGCGTATCCCAACAGCTGTAGAGCGATTTGCTAACGCAAAAGAAAGCGGACCTAACGCTGTTGACACATCTCCCCCAGCTAAAGCTCGCGTACCAATTGCAATTGCCCCATTTCCACGAGCATAGGTTGGTGATTTAATACGGCGCTCATTGGTATCATCAGATCCTCCGTAAAGGTTTGCAAACCCATTTGAACTATTTCCTACCCCATTATTTACCGAACTTGGCGAAAAGAAACCTGTCGTTTCATTCCATAATGGTGCAAATAAAGATTGGATGGTTGAATTTGGTAATTTATCACCAAATTCAGAATTACTGATGCCAGATACTAAATCTGCCCCACCAATCGCAATTGAGCTGACACCTTGTGCATAGGTATTATTCCCCACCACAATCCCATTTAAGTTTGCCCCTACATAGGTTCCCACTGCCACTGAATTATTCCCAAAAGCTAGCGAGTTATAACCAACAGCTGTGGCTTGGCGTGCTACAATTGAAACATTTTTTCGTGATGTTTCCTTTACAGTTCCAGCTCTTGCTGCACGCCCTAGTGCAGTTGAGTTCTCTCCATTTGTTTCTGACATATACCCAACTGCAGTGCCTCCAGAACTCTGCGAAATAGCACCATATCCAATAGTCACTGAGTATTGTGTCGGACAGCCAGTATTTTCATTAATGGAATTTGCTGTTGCTGTTGGTGCTAAATCCACGCCATATAGTTCTCGATTACTACAATCCAAAGACGCAATAGCATTATAAGCTGCTCGTATATCGAGCCCTGCTTTTGCTTCTAGCGAGATTACGAATGCACTTAATACCCCTAGCCCAGCTAGCACTCCCGCTGAAGCATTAGTTAGCGTAAACGTTCTCACTACCCCCCCCCTATGCCGGGTTATCAGTTCTGACTTCTCTTTAGTATGATTTTTAGTTAATTCAGAAACGGCAACAAAAATACCGCGTGTTTTATCAAAAATAACTTTAAAAATATGATTCATTTTATTTCCCTATATTATTACTATGAAAATGTTTAGTTACTAAGTAAGCTTTGTTAAATAAATTAAATATTTTTGCTTTTTTATCAGGATAAGGGCGGGATTCTAACAGCACCATAAAACCATGTAAATAGGTAGATTCAACTTTTAACTACAATGCATCTTGATGTTTTTGCCAAGCATTTGTATCACCTTCATAATCGCCTAAACGTTGCCTTTGATTGGCTTGTTCTGAACAGTATTCTATAGCGTTTCTGTTACAATTTTGTCCTCGGCTGTCATTTCCTTGGTATCTATGTTTGCGATAGGTTTGTTGTCTTGTAAATGAAATAATACGAAGAGCATACCTCTGATCTGACCCCGAAAAGTTGGACGCCTATTTTAAGGACTGAATTCTGTATTGAACAGGACTCAGTCCATTTAATTTTAATTGTATTCTTTCCTCATTATAATAACGAACATATTCTTTGATAACAGATTCCAGTTCCTCAATGCTTTCGAAGGTTTTCCCATAAAAACATTCCACTTTCATCCGACCAAAGAAACTTTCCATTGCAGCATTATCTATACAATTTCCTTTCCTCGACATACTCTGCACAATATGATGCTCAGCTAATAACTGTTGATAAGGAGGTATCTTTATCTGCTTGCTTGGATTGTTGCATTATATGATAAAAGAACGTACTTCTGGCTAATTGCGCATAGATTAACAACAGGGTTAACGGATACTGCACTCTTAATTCTTGGACGAAGTTTGCCTTTTCCTCGCTTTTTCTTGGTCCCATTCTTGACA